>CAYVGD010000497.1:0-1500 GCA_964450095.1 uncultured Polaromonas sp. | reverse complement strand
CGTGGGTGAGGTGGCCGCCTTCGGCCAGGCTCATGCCCATGATGGTGTCGCCGGGTTTGAGGAAGGCGAGGAACACAGCCTCATTGGCAGACGCCCCGCAGTGCGGCTGCACGTTGGCGGCGTCGGCGCCGAAGAGTTGCTTGGCGCGGTCGATGGCCAGTTGCTCGGCCACGTCCACGTTCTCGCAGCCGCCGTAGTAGCGCTTGCCCGGGTAGCCTTCGGCGTACTTGTTGGTGAGCTGCGAGCCCTGGGCGGACATGACGGCTGGCGAGGCGTAGTTCTCGCTCGCGATCAGCTCGATGTGGTGCTCTTGGCGGGCGTTCTCGGCCTGGATGGCGGCCCAGAGTTCGGGGTCGGTTTGAGCGATGAGGGTTTGACGGTTGTACATGGCAGTCCTTGGTGACGGTCCCTGTCCTCCGGATGGAGCGAAGGGCTGCCCAGGCGAACGGCTCAACACCGGCGCCCCATGGCGCCAGCCGCACGCTTCCCAGTGGTGTCCCACGTCAGCCGCGGCCGCTTCAAAAGTGCGGGCGCGCCTATCGCCAGTCGCGTGCGGCGGCCAGTGTAGCCGAGCGGTTCGTGGGGGTCAGGACTCGGTGAGAGAGCCCTGCGCCGGGACCGGCAGGCGCTGGCCTGGCGGCAGCGATACCGGAATGCCGGGCGCCACCGGCGCGTTGGCCTGCGGGTTCTTGCCCTGGGCCACCTGGCGCAGCCGCTGGTGCTCGGCCAGCACCTTGGCCACGTAGCCGCCGTCGTCCTCCAGGTGGGCCGCGCCCACGTAAAAGCGCAGACCGCCCTCCACGGAGCCGGCTCGGCTGATGCATTCCTGCAGCACCTTCACGCCCACGCGCAGGTTGGTCACCGGGTCGAAGGCGGCCATGCGGCCACCAAAGTGCTGGTATTTGTCGTGGTGCACGCCAGTCATGACCTGCATGAGGCCCTGGGCACCCACCGGGCTTTGCGCGAAAGGGTTGAACCCCGACTCGATGGCCATGACGGCCAGGATCAGGGTCGGCTCGAGCTTGGTCTTTTGCCCTATTTCATAAGAGGCTGCCACCAGGGCGCCCACGGGCTCCGGTGCCACGCCGTATTTGCGGCTGAGCCAGTGGGTCACAGCCGCCTGCTCCTTGGGCAGGTCCTTGGGGTTGACCGCGGTCGCCCGATCGGCCGCCCCAGGCTCGATGAAGCCCAGCACCGCCTCCTGGCGCTCCAGCAGCAGGGCCATCAGCCGGCTTTCGGCTTCCTCGCGCAGGTCAGGCCGGGCGGTCAGCGTGATGACGACGAAGGCCACGGCCAGGCCCAGCATGGCAAAGCTGTTGTGGGTGATGTCGAAAAAGCCCTGGGCGATGTCGTCCGCCACGTTCGTGAGGCTGCGACGCACACGCTGAAGGCCGGCCTTCAGGCCGCTGCTTGCTTGCGCTGTCATGACGCTCCTAATCAAGGGTGCGGCGCCCGAAGAAAGCGGGGCACCGGACAGACCCATCGGTTGGCAGACCGGGT
>CAYVGD010000496.1:0-1501 GCA_964450095.1 uncultured Polaromonas sp. | reverse complement strand
AGGACGGCAGCGCATCGCAGCACCTCGTCCTTCAAAGCCAGGCCTGCCCGCAGGGCCGCCTCGCCCGCCACACCCGTTCCGCGGGAACCCCAGTTGCCGCCGCCCACGGGCGCGGCGGCGGTGTCGCCCAGCTGAACGCGAATGGCCTGCAGTGGCAGCTCCAGCGCGTGCGCGACGATTTGCGTCAGCGCGGTCTCGGTGCCCTGGCCGGTGTCTGTCGCGCCGCTGGTCACCCGCACCGAGCCGTCGATCTGGAGGCGCACCGTGCATCCGTCGTTGGCAGCGATGGGCGCACCGCCCCGGCCGTAGGTGGCCGAGCCGTGGTTGGAGTTCTCCACGAAGCTCGCGAGCCCGATGCCCACGAGCCGACCCTGTGCGCGGGCCTGGGCCTGTGCCGTGCGCTGCGCGGGGTAGTCCATCAGGGCCACCAGCTTGCGAAGACAGGCCTCGTGCGAGAGCGCTTCCACGCGCGTGCCCGACAGCAGCTGCGCCGGGTGCTCGGCATCGGGTCGGAAGTTGCGCAAGCGAAAGTCCACCGGGTCTGCGCCGGCCTGGCGTGCTGCACACTCCACGGCCATTTCGGTCAGCAGGCAGGCGATCGGGTGGCCGACGCCGCGGTACATGCCGTAGGGCGTCTTGTTCTGGAAGGCCACGCGCACATGCGCATGCAAGGCCTCGAACCGATAAGGCGCCCCCAACAGGTTCACCACGTGGCGCACCTCGTTCACGCTGCCGCGGGGATGCTTGGAATAGGCACCGATGCCGAGCAACCCGTCCACGCCGAACGCGAGGATCTTGTTGTCCTCCGACAGGCCGATTTCAACCCGGGCTTGGTGGGCCCGGGCATGAACGTCGCTGCTGAAGGATTCGAGCCGGTCTGCGATGAACTTGACGGGGCGGCCCAGGATGCGTGACAGGACCACTGCGGCAAATTCGTCTGGGTAGGTGTGGATCTTCAACCCGAAGCTGCCGCCGGTCTCCATCGCCACCACACGCACGCGGTTCTCGGCCAGGCGCAGGTGCTTGGCAAAGACGCTCTGCATCATGTGGGGCACCTGCGTGCCCATCCACACGGTCAGCTCGTCCCGGCCGCTGTCCCAGTCGGCCACCACCCCACGCGGCTCCAGCGTCACTGCGGTGACGCGCGTCGTTGAGACATTCAGAGACACCCGCAGCGCGGCACGCTCCATGAGCCCGGCCCAGTCGCCCCGGTCGACGCGGGCCTCGTAGGCAAGATTGCGCAGCTCGAGTTCGGGGTGGATGGCGGGCGCGCCGTCCGACAGCGCCAGCTCGGGGTCGACCACGGGCTCCAGGGGATCCCATTCGACCTCCACCAGGGCGGCGGCATCTTCCGCCAGCGCCCGGCTGCTGGCCGCCACCATGACGACAGGCTCGCCCTGCCACCGGGCCACGTCCAGCGCCAGGGGCCACTGAGGTGCCGACACCATGCCGGGCAGGTGGTGCAGCACGCCCAGGACCGGTTCGCAGTGCGCCTGGAGGT
>CAYVGD010000495.1:0-1521 GCA_964450095.1 uncultured Polaromonas sp. | reverse complement strand
CCCAGAAAAATGCGATTGCCCATGCCCTGCTGGAGTCGCTGAACCAGGGCCGGCTGATGGCGCCACTCTCGAATACCGTCGAACTGGATCAGGAAGGCGCTTACGACATCGCGCGCATCGAGATGAACATCCGCATCTCGGAAGGTGAAATACCGGTCGGGCGCAAGATCGGCTTCAGCAACCGCCAGATGCGCGCGGGGTACGGGCGGCTGGCGCCGATCACGGCCCCGCTGTGGGCAATGATGTATGACCGCACGGTGCATTTCGCTAACGACAACCGGATCACGTTCTCCCTGGGTAAGCTTCCCCAGCCCCGCCTCGAGCCGGAACTGGTGTTCCGGCTGCACAGCACGCCGGCGAGCGACTGCACGGTGTTCGAGCTGATCGACTGCATCGACTGGATGGCCCATGCTTTCGAAATTGTGATCTCGCCCTACCCTGACTGGCATTTCGAACTGACTGATGCGATCGCCGCCTTCGGCCTGCACGGCGCACTGCTGGTCGGCGAGCCGCACACGCTGTCGGCAAAGAGCCGGCTGAACATCGGCGAAGTGCTGAGGCATGCCAGCGTATCGCTGTCGCGCCTGCGGGACGGGGAAGCGGCAGTGGTGGCCACTGGCTTCGGCCAGTACGTGATGGACAGCCCGGTGCTCGCGCTATGGGACCTGCATCAGCGGCTGCGGCGGCAACAGAACTTTCCGCCGCTGCGCGCCGGCGAGCTGATTACCACCGGCAGCTGGACCGACACCCACCCGGTCAGCCCCGGCGACGTCTGGAAAAGCGCATTCGCGTCGGTGAATATTCCGGGGCTGTGCGTCGAGTTCACCGCGTAGCGGATACCCGCGATTTCCCCATACCGGACAGGCGGCACGGTAAAATCCGCACCGTGCGGGTGTAGTTCAATGGCAGAACGGCAGCTTCCCAAGCTGCATACGAGGGTTCGATTCCCTTCACCCGCTCCACTTCAGTGGTTGCGTTCGCGCTTCTTTCCGCCCCCTGCTCCCTGTTGCGTTCCGGCCTTCACATGGCTCTTCTGGTCGTGGCTGCTCTTTGCATCCTGGCTGGCCTGCTGGTCAGGCGAACGGCGCTGTGCTTCAGTGCGGGTGTTTGCCGGCTGCGGTGGATTGCGTGTGCCCATGGCTGTCTCCTTGTGATGGGCCTGCGTAGACCTCCTGACAAGTCGAAAGATTCCTGCGCCGGGTCGCCTTCTTTCCTGTGACATAATCCAGCCCGCGGCGCGCGAGGCGCCACTTTTTTTCCTGCCGCCTGATGACTGACTCCGCGAAAGACCCGAGCACCCGCAGCATGCTGTATGACCCGACCGAGCGCCGCATCCGAAGCTTTGTCACCCGCGCCGGCCGCCTGTCGACCGCCCAGGCGCGCGCCCTCGACCTGTGGGGGCCCACCTATTGCCTGCCCTACGACAAACAGCCGCTGGCCATTGCCACGGCGTTCGGACGGCAGGCACCGACGATTCTCGAAATCGGTACCGGCATGGGGGAAACGACGGCCCATATCGCA
>CAYVGD010000494.1:0-1529 GCA_964450095.1 uncultured Polaromonas sp. | reverse complement strand
AGGTTCTGCTCGTGCAGCACCTTGTTGTGCTTGAGGTTGTGCAGCATGGCGTTGGGCACCGTGCCGGTCTCGGCCGTGAGGAAGACGGCCGTGCCTTCCACGCGGGCCGGCGGGCTGACGAACACCGCCTCGAGGAAGGCAGGCAGATCGATGGCATCGGCCCGGAGCTTGCTGTTGAGCAGCGCGCGGCCTTTCTTCCAGGTGACCATGAGCGTGAACAGCATGCCGCCGATCACCAGCGGGAACCAGCCGCCGTCGAGGAACTTCATGAGGTTGGACAGGAAAAACGCCAGGTCCACCGCGAAGAACACGCCCGTGGCAGCCACGCACAGCCACAGCGGGTATTTCCAGCCGTAGCGGATGACGAAGAAGGTCAGCGTGGTGGTGATCAGCATGTCCAGCGTGACCGCAATGCCGTAAGCGGAGGCCAGGTTGCTGGACGACCGGAACAGCACCACCGCCAGCACGATGGCCACGAACAGGCCCCAGTTCACCATGGGGATGTAGATCTGCCCGGTCTCGCGCACGCTGGTGTGCTGGATGTTCAGGCGCGGCAGGTAGCCCAGCTGGATCACCTGCTTGGTGACGCTGAAGGCGCCAGTGATCAGCGCCTGCGAGGCGATCACCGCGGCCATGGTGGCCAGCCCCACCAGCGGCAGTTGCGCCCACTCGGGCGCCATCAGGTAGAAAGGGTTCTTCACCGCTGCGGGTTCGCGCAGCAGCAGCGCGCCCTGGCCGAAATAGTTGAGCGTGAGGGCGGGCATCACCACCGAGAACCAGGCCAGGCGAATCGGTTTCTTGCCGAAGTGCCCCATGTCGGCATAGAGCGCCTCGGCGCCGGTGACGCACAGCACCACCGCGCCCAGGATGATGAAGGTGGTGCCCGGGTTGTCCCACATGAAGCCCAGCGCATGGTGCGGGCTGAGCGCCTTGAGGATGACCGGGTTGGTGAGGATCTGGCTGATGCCCAGCACGGCCAGCACCACGAACCACACCAGGGTGATCGGCCCGAAGAACTTGCCGATGCCGCCGGTGCCGCGCTTTTGCACCAGGAAAAGCGCCAGCAGGATGACCAGGGTGACCGGGATCACCGCCTTCTTGAAGGCAGGCTCCACCACCTCCAGGCCCTCGACCGCGCCCAGCACCGAGATGGCCGGCGTGATGACGCCGTCCCCATAAAAAAGCGCGGTGCCGAAGATGCCCACCAGCAGCAGCACCGAGCGCAGCTGCGGCTTGTCCTTGACCGCCTGCGAGGCCAGGGCCAGCATGGCCACCAGGCCGCCTTCGCCGTGGTTGTCGGCGCGCAGCACCAGCACCACGTACTTGAACGAGACGATGAGGGTGAGCGTCCAGAAGAACAGGGACAGCACGCCGTAGACGTTGGCCGGCGTGAAGTCCACGTGGCCGGAGCCGAAGACCTCCTTCACGGCATACAGCACGCTGGTGCCGATGTCACCGTAGACGACGCCAATGGCGCCCAGGGTCAGGGCAGCGAGGGAGGATTTGGACTGGGACAAGGCTGGAGCGGG
>CAYVGD010000493.1:0-1534 GCA_964450095.1 uncultured Polaromonas sp. | reverse complement strand
TGCGGCAAGTCCACCTTCATGAAACTGGCCACGGGCCTGAAGATGCCGTCCAAGGGCAGCATCCGCATCGACGGCCAGGGCGTGACCGGCCCGCTCAAGATCTCCGGCATGGCCTTCCAGGCCCCGTCGCTGCTTCCCTGGCGGACCACGGTGGACAACGTGCTGCTGCCCCTGGAGATCGTGGAGCCCTACCGCAGCCAGTTCAAGCAAAAGCGCGCGGAGTACGCTGAGCGTGCCCGTGCGCTGCTGCGCAAGGTCGGCCTGGCCGGCTATGAGGACAAGTTCCCCTGGCAGCTCTCGGGCGGCATGCAGCAACGCGCCAGCATCTGCCGGGCGCTGATCCACGAGCCCAAGATGCTGCTGCTCGACGAGCCCTTCGGCGCGCTCGACGCCTTCACCCGCGAAGAGCTGTGGTGCATCCTGCGCGACCTGTGGACCGAGCAGCGCTTCAACGTCATCCTGGTCACGCACGACCTGCGTGAATCGGTGTTTTTGGCCGACACGGTCTACGTGATGAGCAAGAGCCCGGGCCGCTTCGTGGTGCGCCGCGAAATCGAGCTGCCGCGCCCGCGCGAGCTCGAAGTCACCTACACCAAGGAGTTCACGGACATCGTCCACGAGCTGCGCGGCCACATCGGCGCCATCCGCAAGCAAGGCGCGGAGGTGGCGCAATGAAGACAAGCAAAGCGCATCGCCCAAGGCATGCCCAGTTCCCCGCCGGGGGCTGCAAGGCACATGAAATGACGAGCGGGGGGGCCGCATGAACAAAAAGCAAATGGAACGCTGGTCGCCCTGGATCCTGCTGGTGGTGGTGATCGCCCTCTGGCAGGCGCTGTGCACGGCCTTCAATGTCTCGGAGTTCGTCTTCCCCAGCCCTGCGCGCATCTGGGAGCAGTTCATCGAGTTCCGCGGCACCATCGCCGGCCACGCCTGGCGCACCTTCTGGGTGACCATGGCCGGCTTTGGCCTGGCCATCGTGGTGGGCGTGCTGCTGGGTTTCCTGATCGGTTCCTCGCGCCTGGCCTACACGGCGGTGTATCCGCTGATGACGGCCTTCAACGCGCTGCCCAAGGCGGCCTTCGTGCCCATCCTGGTGGTGTGGTTCGGCATCGGCATCGGCCCGGCCATCCTCACGGCCTTCCTCATCAGCTTCTTCCCGATCATGGTCAACATCGCCACGGGCCTGGCCACGCTGGAGCCTGAGCTGGAGGACGTGCTGCGCGTGCTGGGCGCCAAGCGCTGGGACGTGCTGGTCAAGGTCGGCCTGCCGCGCTCCATGCCCTACTTCTATGGCTCGCTCAAGGTGGCCATCACCCTGGCCTTCGTGGGCACCACCGTCTCTGAGATGACCGCCGCCAACGAGGGCATTGGCTACCTGCTGATCTCCGCCGGCTCGGCCATGCAGATGGGCCTGGCCTTTGCCGGCCTGGTCGTGGTGGGCGCCATGGCCATGGTGATGTACGAGCTCTTCAGCTACGTCGAAAAGCACACCACGGGCTGGGCGCACCGCGGCTCGCAGGGCGGCCACTGAACC
>CAYVGD010000492.1:0-1536 GCA_964450095.1 uncultured Polaromonas sp. | reverse complement strand
TGGCCGTGCCGCCCGGCCCGAACGATGCTCCGCAGATCGGCCAGGGCCGGGCGCTACCATTGCGACCCTTCATTGAATGTAGCCCCGCCCCCGGGCGGAGCGCACGAATGCAAACCCCAAGTCACCCGGGCTGCGCCTGCGCGCAGCCCGAGGCCCGAGGCCCGAGCCGTCCGATGAGCGATCTGCACCGACACCTCACGCCTGCCATGCGCCAGGTGCTGCTGGGCATGGAAAAAGCCCGGCGGGCACCTCTGCACGAGCTCACGCCGCACGAGGCGCGCCAGGCTTACCTGGCAGGCGCCCAGGTGCTGGAATTGCCTGCACGCCCCATGCCCCGGGTGGAGCCCATTGAGCTCAGGGCCCGCGACGGCCACGCCCTGGCGGCGCGGCTCTACGCGCCGCTTCCGGCGGGTGGTCCGGCCTTGCCGGCGCTGGTGTTCTTTCATGGCGGTGGATTCACCATCGGCGGGCCTGACACGCACGACGTGCTGTGCCGCGAACTGAGCCACCTGGCTGGCTGCGCGGTGGTTTCGGTGGATTACCGGCTGGCACCCGAACACCGCTTTCCCACGGCGGTGCACGACGCCTGGGATGCCTTGGTGGCGGTGCACGCACGCGCCGCAGAACTGGGCCTGGACGCCCGGCGCCTGGCCGTGGGGGGCGACAGCGCCGGCGGCACGCTCTCGGCCGTGTGCGCTTTGCTGGCGCGCGACGCGGGGCTCGGGCTGGCGCTGCAGCTGCTCATCTACCCCGGCACGGTGGCCGACCAGGGGACCGATTCACACCGCCGCTTCGAGCAGGGCTTCATCCTGAGCACCGAGATGATCGACTGGTTCTTTGGCCACTACATCGACGCCGGCGACCGCCACGACTGGCGCTTTGCGCCCATGAACGCCGAAGACGCCTCGGGCGTGGCGCCGGCGTGGCTGGCGCTGGCCGAGTGCGATCCGCTGCACGACGAGGGGCTGCTCTACGCCGACAAGCTGCGCATGGCGGGCGTGCCGGTGGACCTGGAGGTCTACCGGGGCGTCACGCACGAATTCATCAAGATGGGGCGGGTGTTGCCCGAGGCGCGCCGCTTCCATGCAGACGCATCCCGGGCGCTTCGCAGCGCCTTTGCCCTGGCCCCGGACGCGCGCTGAACGCCGCACGCCACCCCACACAACGACCCCACGGAGACAACCGCCTTGAAAAAACAAGACTTCAGGTTCTTCCACCGCCTGCGCGTTCGCTGGGCTGAAGTGGACATGCAAAAGATCGTCTTCAACGCCCACTACCTGATGTACGTGGACACGGCGATTTCCGACTACTGGCGCGCGCTGGCCCTGCCGTACGAGGAGGCCATGCACCAGTTGGGCGGGGACCTCTACGTCAAGAAGAGCAGCCTGGAGTTCCATGCCTCGGCTCGCTTTGACGACCAGCTGGACGTGGGCATGAAGTGCAGCCGCATCGGCAACTCGTCCATGCTGTTCGAGGCGGGCATCTTCCGCGGTGACGAGCTGCTGATCTCGGCTGAACTCATCTATGTGTTCGCCG
>CAYVGD010000491.1:0-1550 GCA_964450095.1 uncultured Polaromonas sp. | reverse complement strand
CAGCTCCAGCGCAGCCCGGGCTTTGAGTGCCTCCTCCAACTGATCGGCACCGATTGCGATCAGTTGCAAATCAGCGTTCATGGGATCGCCCACCACATGGGCGGCGCCTTGCTTGACCAGCGCTTCGGCCTGAACCGCGTCGAGGTATTGCTGTACCTCCCGCTTGGATACCACCACGCAGGCCAACTGGGCGCGCCCGCCATAGACCGAGCGCATGGTGGCAACCGTAGTGTTGCCGCCCACCGGGAACAGCACCCGCACGGTATCGGACATCTCGCCGAGCAGGGCTTCACCCATGGTCGGATCCTGGTGCGATTGCTCGTTCTTCGAGTTCTCCCAAGTGTGCGAGGTGACGATCAGCGGTACCGGCAACCAGCCTGGCTGCTGCCCCAGTTCCTTCTGCCGGCGAACGAATATCGCCTCCTGACGCATCAGGCCGAGCATCTTCACGGCAAAGGCTTCGTAACTGACGATCAGGTTAAGGCCCGCCTTATTGGCCAGTGCCGCCGCAGCCACCGCTTCCTCGTTCAGAGCGGTAATGACCGCACCATCCAGAGCCTCGGGTACGCCGGGTTCGGGCTCATTGACCCTGTGTTTCAACAGTGCCAGGGTCTCGCCCATCTTGTTGCTGGCCAGCTCGTCCGGGTTGCCAACGCGCACGCGCAGTTTGGGGTTGGCCCTGACCAGCTCGACGAACCAACGGTCCAGCGCCGTCATGGCGCTGTTTTCGCTACCCACTGCCTGCCAGTCCGGCTCCGGCAGATGCGGGGTGGGCGGCTGGCGATGCACCAGCGGGTTATGGCTTTCCAGCGTCCGGCTCTGCTGTTGGTGGTTGGCCAGTGTGGTCCGCGCCTGCTCCAGCTCGCGCTGGGGTACGTACAGCGCCCGGGCACTGCTATTGAACAGCTCTCTGGCCCGTGAGTCCTTGTAGGGGTTGTTCAGCAACGGCAGGTTGTGCGCGGCGTTAGTGCCGGCACCCGGGAAGCCGAAGCCTTTTTCGCTCTCTGCGATGATGTAGGGCAAGGCTGCCGGATATCGGCGCTGTGGATCAGTGGCGAAGGCTTCCAGATTATCCTCGGCCATGATGATCGCCCAGGCAAAAGCCGCAGGGTCGCGACCGTCGATTATCACCGGATCAAAGCCGTTGTGTCGCTGATCTTCGGCCAGCCATTCGGCGCCGCCTTCCTGAACGATCTGGGTGCGTTGCTCGATGCGCCGGCCATTGAGGATCATCACTGGTATCGCCACCCCGCAGTCCTCGCTTCGCCACCAGCGTGGCGCCCAGTCCGAACCGCGCTGCTCCTCGAAGGCGCCGTCACTGAGAAAAGCCACTAGGCTCTCGCCGGGCAACGGCATGTGGATGTACTGCAGCTCGGCAAAGCCCAGATAGCCACCCTCGGAGATGGCGCCGGCGGTATTGGGCCCGGCATGGCTGCCCAGCGGTGCCGCGGGCAGGCCGCTGTCATCGGTTTCGTAGGAGTAGAAGTCCTGGCACAGTTGCGCCAGTCCTACCGCGCTGCGGTCATAACGACCCTGTTGGGCGGGAGATA
>CAYVGD010000490.1:0-1553 GCA_964450095.1 uncultured Polaromonas sp. | reverse complement strand
TGATCTGCCCGTTCGCCAAGGGCGGCAAGGTCGGCCTGTTCGGCGGCGCCGGCGTCGGCAAGACCGTCAACATGATGGAACTGATCAACAACATCGCGAAGGCACACTCGGGTCTGTCCGTGTTCGCCGGCGTGGGTGAGCGTACCCGTGAGGGCAACGACTTCTATCACGAGATGATGGAAGCCGGCGTCGTCAACACCGAAGACTTCACCAAGTCGAAGGTCGCCATGGTCTACGGCCAGATGAACGAGCCGCCGGGCAACCGTCTGCGCGTTGCGCTGACCGGCCTGACGATCGCCGAGTCGTTCCGTGATGAAGGCCGTGACGTCCTGTTCTTCGTCGATAACATCTATCGCTACACGCTGGCCGGTACCGAAGTGTCCGCACTGCTGGGCCGTATGCCTTCCGCGGTGGGTTACCAGCCGACGCTGGCCGAAGAAATGGGCCGCCTGCAGGAGCGCATCACCTCGACCAAGACCGGCTCGATCACTTCGATCCAGGCCGTCTACGTCCCTGCGGATGACCTGACCGACCCGTCGCCGGCAACCACCTTCGCCCACCTCGACTCGACCGTCGTTCTGTCGCGTGACATCGCTGCGCTGGGTATCTACCCGGCCGTCGACCCGCTCGACTCGACCTCGCGCCAGCTGGACCCGAACGTGGTCGGCGCAGAGCACTACGAGACCGCACGCGCCGTTCAGGGCACGCTGCAGCGCTACAAGGAACTGCGCGACATCATCGCGATTCTGGGCATGGACGAACTGGCACCGGAAGACAAGCTGACCGTGGCACGCGCTCGCAAGATGCAGCGTTTCCTGTCGCAGCCTTTCCACGTCGCTGAAGTGTTCACCGGCGCACCGGGCAAGTACGTGTCGCTGAAGGACACCATCAAGGGCTTCAAGATGATCGCTTCCGGCGAACTGGATCACCTGCCGGAGCAGGCGTTCTACATGGTCGGCACGATCGAGGAAGCTGTCGAGAAGGCGAAGAAACTGCAGTAATGTTCCGCGCCCCGCAGCCAGTCTGCGGGGCACGCTTCTCGATACCGACAAGGGCTTCCTATGGCACACACTATTCACGTTGACGTGGTCTCCGCCGAAGAGCAGATCTTCGCGGGCGAGGCCGAGTTCGTCGCGTTGCCGGGTGAAGCGGGCGAGCTGGGCATCTATCCCAAGCACACGCCGCTGATCACGCGCATCCGTCCGGGCGCGGTTCGCATCAAGCTCGCGGGCAAGGCCGACGAAGAGTTCATCTTCGTCGCCGGCGGCATCCTCGAGGTGCAGCCGAATGCGGTCACGGTGCTCGCCGATACCGCCATCCGCGGCAAGGATCTGGACGAGGCGAAAGCTGGCGCCGCCAAGAAGGCAGCAGAAGAGGCAATGAGCAATCGCGAGTCGGACATCGACTATGCGCATGCACAGGCTGAACTCGCTGTGGCCGTTGCCCAGTTGGCAGCGATCGCCAAGCTGCGCAACAAGCAGCGCTGATCCGGCAGGCAGTACCAATGCAGCAAACAGAAAGGCAGCTTCGGCTGCCTTTCTGTTTTTCCGGCC
>CAYVGD010000489.1:0-1557 GCA_964450095.1 uncultured Polaromonas sp. | reverse complement strand
GACGACCTGACGCCGGACGCGCGCAACGCCAACAAGGGCACCGTGCGCGGGCGCGCCATGATCGAGGCCAGCATCCGCGAGTGCGGAGCCGGGCGCTCGATTGTCGTTGACCGCGAGGGGCGCGTGATCGGCGGCAACAAGACGCTGGAGGTCGTGGAGGAGCTGGGCATTCCCGTTCAGGTAGTGCCCACTGACGGCAAGACGCTTGTGGTGGTACAGCGCACCGACCTGGACCTGGAGAGCGACCCCAAAGCGCGGCGGCTGGCGTACCTGGACAACCGCACCACGGACGTTGACCTGGAGTGGGATGCTGAGGCGATAGCCGCCGACCTTGAGGCGGGGGTGGAGCTGGGGGATCTGTTCGACAAGGTCGAGCTAGGCGAGATCATGGCCGACCTGGAGCCTGAGCCGGGTGAGGCGCCCGAGGCGCAGATCGACAAGGCCGACGAGCTGCAGCAGAAGTGGCAGACAGCGCGTGGCCAGCTTTGGGAGATCGGCAAGCACCGGCTGCTGTGCGGGGATAGCACAAGCGCCGAGGATGTGCAAAGGCTGATGGGGGGAGAGAAGGCCCAGCTTGCCGTCACATCGCCGCCGTATGGCGTGGGCAAGAGCTACGAAACAAAGGGCATTGGCCCTTGGTTCGATACGGTGCGGTCAGTCATCCGCAATATCTGCCAGCACGCGTCGGTAGTGGTCTGGCAGTTGGGGGACCTCTACTCCACTGGTTCGCAGTTCATCGAGCCAACGCTGGCGTACTCGATAAGCATGTTTGGTGAGCAGGGATACCGCCCGCTGTGGCTGCGCGTCTGGGAGAAGCAGGGCGCAAACTTTGGGGTGGGGCCCTACCATCTTGTGACCAACAAGCCGGTGCAACAGTACGAGCACATTTTGGCGATGGGCGGGGAACAGGGGGACCAAGGGGCAGCACTCGAGGCGCAAGAATATGAGTGGGTGGCCGGGTTTGCTGGGAAGGGCCATCGCTTTGTGAGGCGGCTTACCACGGCCGACCGGCGGGCGTGGGGCTACTCCGGCGTGTGGAAGATCAACACTGTGGCGGCAAATGATGAGCACCCAGCGATGTTTCCGGTAGAACTGCCGGCACGATGTATCAAGATGCACAGTGACAAGGACGGGCTGGTACTTGACCCGTTTTTGGGCTCGGGCACAACGATGGTCGCGGCCGAGCAGTGGGGGAGGCGATGCGCGGGCATTGAGCTTGACCCGCGGTACGTCGCCGTGACGCTGGAGCGCATGGCTGCGATGGGACTGGAGCCGAGGCTGTGTGAATCGTGAGAAGGGGTAGGCGGTGGATCGCGCCGCATTCAGCAAAGAGCAGGTGCTAGAGGCGACCAAGGGCTGCTTTGGCATTGTGTCTACCGTTGCCAAGCGGCTCGATGGCTGCGCCTGGGGCACGGCGCGCAAGTATATCGACCGCTGGGCCGAGACCCGCGCGGCCTACGCCGACGAATCAGAGCGCGCGCTGGACCTGAGCGAGTCGCAACTGTTGAAGGCGGTGCAAGCCGGCGACGGGCCGATGATCCGCTTCCACCTGGCGAC
>CAYVGD010000488.1:0-1562 GCA_964450095.1 uncultured Polaromonas sp. | reverse complement strand
GGCATGCACGTATTCGGCGGTGCGCCGGCTGCGGCCAGCCTCGAGGATCGTGGTGCAGACGTGCTGGATGTGGTCACCACGTAGGCCGGCGAGCTGCATCTTGCCCAGCGCCGGCACGAGATAGATGCGCACGACGTACTCATAGGATTCGATGGTCTTGGGTCGGCACTTCATCCTGACCACATCGGCCAGCCAGCGGTCGAGGAACTGCGCCACGGTGATCTTCTGCGGGGTGGGGTCAAGGCCCTGCTGGATCTCGTTGAGCGTGCGCATGATCCATGCGTTGGCCTCGCGGCGGGTGGCGAAGGACTTTGACAGGCGCCGGCCGTTGGGCAGCGACACCTGGCCGCGCCACTTGCCGCTGCGGGCGTCCAAGTAGGGCTTTGGGGGCATGGGCTAGCGCTGGGCGCCGGCGGCGATCCAGCCCTCGGCCGCTGCGGGGTCCTTAGACGCGGGCGCTGCGGGCGCTGTCTGCCGGCCGGCCTTGATGGTGGCGACGAGGTGGGCGTGGTGGTCCGACGCCTGCAGCATGCGGGCCACGATGCCGAAGAAGCACGCCAGGCCAATCATGGCAACGCCCATGGTGGCCTCGGAGGCGAGGAAGAAGCCCGAGCCAGCCAGAAGAATACCACCGATCACGGCGAGCCCTGCCAAAAGACGCATGAGTCACTTTCTCCCTTTGTGTTGGGTGCGGCACTGATCGGCCCGCACGACGTAAACGAGCTCGCCGATGGCAGCGATCAGCAGGATCACGAGCAAGGCAGCTTCGACTTCATAGGAGAGCATATCCCAGGTATCCCACGTCCGACGGCCTGCGTATGGACAGGCGATGTGCTACCATTATACTAGATGTAAGGTGCCGGCAATAATGAAGCTTCTGTCATGTTGTGGTCGGGCCATTATGTTGCTTTCTACATAAAGCAACACTGCGCGTTGTATTGCATCGTCTTACGTGTTATGCTGCCCATACGCTGACGTTATTCTGTTGGACGCCCTGGGGGGGGCGCAAGCAATCCATGACAAACGCCAATGATGGTGAACCCGCCCAACAAGCCAATAACGACGTCGCCGACATCGCCACCCAACAACTCACCTCTGCCATCGCCGCCGCCACTGACAACCCCGACGCCCAGCGTAGGCTAATCCTGACCCTAGCTGATACGCTCATTACCGTCGCCCAGACTCTCAGGGCTATGCACTGACCGGTCATCGTTGCCCGCCGTCGACGGGCGGATGAAGCCGCGCACGAATTGCAAGGCCAGGAGCTGGAAGTCGGCCGGCACAGCCCGGAATGACTTGATCAGCTCGTCTTCGAGCGGCGCCAACGTACCGGGGCGCCGCTCGGGGAGATCGCAGAGCCAGTCAAGCGAGACTTCGAGGGCGCGAGCTAATTTCATGGCGACAGCAAGGCCAGGCTCGCGCTGGCCGTTGAGGATCATGCTGATGTGCGCCTGACCCACGCCGGCCTTCAATTCGAGCTGACCCTGCGTCATGTCGCGGAGTTCCATCGCCTGCCGTAGCCGCGCCCCAAACCTCACAAGCCTCTCCTCTTCTGTGCTTCC
>CAYVGD010000487.1:0-1563 GCA_964450095.1 uncultured Polaromonas sp. | reverse complement strand
GCTCAGTTTCTCGATCTGCGACGGCTTTAGGCCGTTGGTGCTGACGCCGATGTACAGCTCCGGGCACGCCTCGATCAGGGCGATGGTCCAGTCCACCAGAAACGGCTCTCCGCCGGCCAGGTCTATCGTGTCGCCCGCCCTCAAGTCGCGTTTGATCGCCCCCAGCCATTCGTCGAACGTGCGCTCCGGCGCGTCCAGCATCTCGGGCCGCTGGCGTACCGTCTGCTGCACCCAGCAGTACGAGCACACCCCGGCGTTCTGGCAGCGCCAGGTCAGGTTCAGCAGGTAGTGCTTGCGCTCGCTCACCGTCCCCCTTCTACCAACTCAAACCTCGTGATCGTCTCCTCGTCCGGCCATTCGTAGATCGGCTGGTTGCCGGCGCCCAACTCCAGGAACAGGTCCGGGTAGCTGTGCAGTCCGCGCTCGCCAATGCCCGTGGCGCGGTTCACGCACAGTCGTAGCCGCTCCAGCCCCGCCATGATCAGCCCCCTGGCCAGCGCCGTGTCGCTGGAGGGCCCTTCCGTGTAGCCGTCCAGCCCCAAGCTCCGGTTCCAGTCAGCCACGCGCCCACCGGCATGCAGCCCGACGTTGCGATAGTCCACATCGCGCACCAGTTCATAATAGCGCTCGTACCATGGCCACACCTGCGCCCAGGTCTCGCGCCACCAGCCCTCGCACCAAAAGTGGCCGCGCAGCCGCCGGCACTTGTCGCGGTAGGCGTCCTGCTGCCCCTTGGGGCATTCCAGCTTGAACGCCGGCGAGATGCTGCCGATCCCCGGCGCGCCCTCGTACTGCTCGAACAGCGTGCGCATGTGCCGGATCGCCCAGCGCCCCAGCAGCACGTCGTTATCCATGCAGATGAAGCGCTCGTAGCGTTCCGCCATCCACGGCATGAGGCGGTAGCGTTGCGCCGCGCAGCACAGGTTGCGCTCCGCCCGGTGCAGCGCCTTGCTTGGCAGCGCCGCCGCCTCCCACACGCGCAAGCTGGCCTCGACACCTGGCAAGTCGTCGCCCCCCAGCGCGCCGTCCTGCCACAGGTGCACGTCGCAATCGCTCAAGTCGTTGGCCGCCAGCGAGTCCAGCGTGCGCCGCAAGTATCCGGGCCTGGCGTAGGCCATGATGGCGATGCCGAGGCGCGCGCGTTCCGTCATCGCACTTCGACCTCTTTGTAGTGCTCGCGATACCACCCGATCGTGGCGGCCATGCCGTCCTCTAGCCGCGTGGGCGGGTAGTAGCCCAGCAGTTGCACCATCTGCGACGGGTCGGCCAGTTGCACCCCGCCGCGTTGCGGCTCGCCCGGCCGCATGTCGATGTGCGCGATGCGGCTGCCGCTCTGCGCCAGACGGATGATCGTCCGCGCCAGCTCGTTGACCGTCGTGGGCACGCCCGTCCCGGCGTCGATCACCTGCCCCCAGATACGGTATTGCCACGCCCTGATCAGCACCTCGCACAGGTCGCGCACGTGGATCTGGTCCGTGATCTGGTTGCCGTCGCCGTGCACCGGCAGCGGTTGGCCTTCCAGCGCGCGCACGATGAACGTCGGCACGGCCTTCTGCACCCGTC
>CAYVGD010000486.1:0-1574 GCA_964450095.1 uncultured Polaromonas sp. | reverse complement strand
TCATCAGCCGCATGGCGTGCGTGATGCCCTCGGCCTGCTGCAGGATCTTGCGGAACGTCTCGCGGTTGACGGGGTCTCGCCGGAAGCCGCTGTCCATGATGCCGCGCGCGTTGTAAAGCGCCCGCAGCGTGCGTGCCGATAGCCCGTTGATGCCCGGCTCGGTCTCGTAGAGCAGGAAGGTCTCCAGGATGGCATGCGGCTCACTGAGGTAGAGATCGTCTGCTGCGACCTCGAGCTTTCCATCCTTGTCGAAAAAGCGTGCGTTCACCTTTCGCAGCGGCAGGCTGTTGGGCGACAGGCGCTCCTCGATGTTGAGCAGCAGGATCTGGTTGAGCTGCGCCACCGCCTTGGCCGCCCAGTAATAGCGGCGCATCAGCATTTCGCTGGGGCGCATGGCGCCCCGCCGAAGGCGCCCGTCTTCGCCGAGCTGGGCGCGGTAGCCAAAGGTCTCGGCCACGGCGGTCTGCAGGTCGAACACGAGGCGGTCTTCGCGGCGTCCGGCCAGCAAGTGCAGCCTCAGCCGGATCAGGCTCAGCAGCGCCTCGTTGGCCTTGATCTGCTTGACCTCGAAGGGCGTGACCAGCCCGTTGGCGGCCAACTCGTCCCAGCTGCGGCCCAGCCCTGCGGCCCCGGCCACCCAGAGCACCACCTGCAAGTCGCGCAAGCCGCCCGGGGATTCCTTGCAGTTGGGCTCGAGCGAGTAGGGCGTGTCTTCGTATTTGGTGTGGCGCTGCCGCAGCTCCAGCGTCTTGGCGGTGAAGAAGGCCCTGGGGTCGAGCGCTTCGGCCAGCGCCTGCTGCAAGGCCGTGCAGCGGCTGCGCGAGCCGGCCACCCAGCGGGACTCGAGCACCGAGGTCTGCACCGTGATGTCGGCACGTGCCTCTTGCACGCATTCGCGCTCGGTGCGCACGCTCGAGCCAATCTCCAGTCCGCAGTCCCAGCACTGGCCGATGAAGTTCTCCAGGCGCTGGCGCAGGTTCAGCCCGTCGGGGGCGGGGGTGTCCATGTCTGCCCCCTCGGGCAGCAGGATCAGCACGTCCACATCGGAGTGCGGAAAGAGCTCACCCCGTCCGTAGCCTCCCACCGCCAGCAGCGTGCAGTCGCCGGCGAAACCCGATCGCTGCCAAAGTTGGCGCAGCAGGTCGTCGGTGTGGCGGGCGAGCCTCTTGAGCAGCGCACGCACCCCGCGGCTGGAGGCGCCGCTGCGCGCGCCCTCCAGCAATGCGGACTTGCCGCTACGGTGCGCGTCGCGCCATTGCGCGATTTCCTCCGCGGTCGGGCGCGTGTCCCGAGGGGCTGTGGCAGCAGGCAGCGCAGGCGCGTGCATGGAAGTCAAGGTGTAGAGCCCATAGGCGGCCCAAGGTGCCGCATGCAGGCTCAGGCCGGCGCGAGCGAGCCAGCCTGGGGTGGAACGAAGGCCGGAACGTCGGGGCTTCCGGCCGAGACCGTGAGCACCTCGTAGCCGGTGGGCGTGACCAGCACGGTGTGCTCCCACTGGGCTGAAAGCGAATGGTCGCGGGTGACGATGGTCCAGCCGTCCTTTTCGGGGCCGTCCTTGATCTCGCGCTTGCCCA
>CAYVGD010000485.1:0-1577 GCA_964450095.1 uncultured Polaromonas sp. | reverse complement strand
CGCCACCAGGCGCGGGTCCGCGGCATGCTCGGCCAGTGCGCGGTCCAGTGCCGCCAGGTCGGCGTCCGTGGACCGCAGTGAGAACAGCGGGTGGATGCCCAGCGCGTAGCTGTCGCCAAAGCGGTGCGCCAGCAGGCGCACGGCGTCGAAGCACTCCACCGCCACCGCCGGGATCACGCAGTGCTGCACACCGGCCTCGTGCGCGCGCTGGCGCACCTGCGGCAGGTCGAGAGCGAACTCGCCGGCATCGAGGTGGCAGTGCGTGTCTATCCAGGCCATGGCGCGCAATGATGCCTCAAACCGGGCACCCGGCGGCCTGCGGATCAGGTGTGCAAAACCGCTTGCACGTGATAGCGTGACCACCCCATCTGGCGGTCGCGGCGGTGGCAACCGGCCCCCGCAGCCCGGTGCCTGCCAGAGGTCTTTTCCCGAGGTGATGCGATGCGAAGGCCCGCCCTTTACAGCAGCAGTTCCCGCCGCCAGGGTGGCACAGACGCCACACCAGCGCCGGGCGGAGCGCCCGAGGCCGACCCGGCGCGGGCGGCAGGCCCGGCGGCACAAGGCGCACACGCCCACACAGCAGCGGCCCCGGGGCAGGCTCATCCACAGGACTTCAAGGCCCAGGCCACTCCCATGGCCAACGCCGCGCAGGCACAGGCCGGCGCGGCCTCGGGCGATGCGCGCCCCGGCCGGCTGCACTGGGCGACGGACTGGCTGCGCAGTGCGGCCTGGCGCAACCCCCGGCTGCTCTGGGCCCTGCTGGCGCTCCTGGCGCTGGCGCTGGCCGCCACGCAGGCGATGGCGCCACCGAACCAGCGCCAGTTCACGCAAAAGGACATTGACGCGGCTGTGCTCAAGGCACTGCAGACGCAAGACCTGCCATCACCGGCCGCGCGGGCCTACGAGGCCATCCGGCCTTCGGTCGTGCGGGTGTATGGCTATGAGATGAACCGCCAGGGCAAGGAAGTGCAGCGCAGCGTGGGCACGGGGGTGGTCATCGTGGACCGGGGCATCATCCTGACCAACCTGCACGTGGTGCTGGGCGCGCCCGTGATCCGGGTGGAGTTCTCGGACGGGCTGGAAAGCACGGCCACCGTGACCGGCGTGCAGCCCGAGAACGACCTGGCCGTGCTGCAGGCGCACAAGATCCCCGATGACCTGTACGCGGCCACGCTGCGCTCCACGGCCAACCTCGCGCCGGGCGATCAGGTGGTGGCCGTGGGCTTTCCGTTCGGCATCGGGCCGTCGGCCTCGGCCGGGGTGATCTCGGGGCTCAACCGCAACTTCCGCTCGCCCGAGGGGCAGCAGGAACTCAAGAACCTCATCCAGTTCGATGCTGCCGCCAACCCCGGCAATTCCGGCGGGCCGCTGGTGACCATGGACGGGCAGGTGGTGGGCATCGTCACTGCCATCTACAACCCCTCGGCCGCGCGCACCTTCATCGGCATCGGCTTTGCGGTGCCCATCGAGAACGCCGCCACGGCCGTGGGCCTGCCGCCTTTTTAGGGCGCGAGAGCGAAAACCCCCGCCCACCCGACCGCCGCACCCTTTCCACCACCCTGCCCCCACCGCACCGG
>CAYVGD010000484.1:0-1587 GCA_964450095.1 uncultured Polaromonas sp. | reverse complement strand
GGTACGTTCGATATTTCGATTATCGAAATTGCGGATGTCGATGGCGAAAAGCAATTTGAAGTCTTGTCGACCAATGGCGATACGTTCCTGGGCGGCGAAGATTTCGACCAGCGCATCATCGACTTCATCATCGGCGAGTTCAAGAAGGAGCAAGGCGTCGACCTGTCCAAGGACGTGCTGGCCCTGCAGCGCCTGAAGGAAGCGGCCGAAAAAGCCAAGATCGAGCTGTCGTCCTCGGCCGCCACCGACATCAACCTGCCCTACATCACGGCCGATGCCTCGGGCCCCAAGCACCTGAACATCAAGATGACGCGCGCCAAGCTCGAAAGCCTGGTCGACGAACTGATCGAGCGCACCATCGAGCCCTGCCGCGTGGCCATCAAGGACGCCGGCGTGTCGGTGGGCGACATCCACGACGTGATCCTGGTCGGCGGCATGACCCGCATGCCCAAGGTGCAGGAGAAGGTCAAGGAGTTCTTCGGCAAGGAGCCGCGCAAGGACGTGAACCCCGACGAGGCCGTGGCCGTGGGCGCCGCCATCCAGGGCCAGGTGCTCTCGGGTGATCGCACCGACGTGCTGCTGCTGGACGTCACGCCGCTTTCCCTGGGCATCGAGACCCTGGGCGGCGTGATGACCAAGATGATCAAGAAGAACACCACGATCCCGACGAAGTTCGCGCAGACCTTCTCCACCGCCGAGGACAACCAGCCGGCCGTGACCATCAAGGTGTTCCAGGGCGAGCGCGACATCGCCTCGGCCAACAAGGGCCTGGGCGAGTTCAACCTGGAGGGCATCCCGCCCGCACCGCGCGGCACGCCCCAGATCGAGGTGACTTTTGACATCGACGCCAACGGCATCCTGCATGTGACCGCCAAGGACAAGGGCACGGGCAAGGAAAACAAGATCACCATCAAGGCCAATTCGGGCCTGTCGGAGGCCGAGATCCAGCAGATGGTCAAGGACGCCGAACTCAATGCCGCGGCCGACAAGGAAAAAGTCGAGTTCGTGCAGGCCAAGAACAATGCCGACGCCCTGGTCCACAGCGTCAAGAAGTCACTGGGCGAGTACGGCGACAAGCTCGATGCCGGCGAGAAGGAAAAGATCGAAAAGGCCATCGCCGAGATGGAAGAAGCGCTCAAGGGCGAAGACAAGGCCGCCATCGATGCCAAGAACACGGCCCTGATGGAAGCCAGCCAGAAACTGGGCGAGAAGATGTATGCCGACATGCAGGCCGGCCAGAGCGCGCAGGCTGCTGCCGGCGCGGGCGGCGCGCAGGCCGAGGCCAAGCCCCAGGACGATAATGTCGTGGACGCCGAGGTCAAGGAAGTCAAGAAGGGCTGATCGCAGCCTCGCCACGGCCCGGGCGGGAGGTCAGCGCCTCCTGCCAGCTGCAAGCGGAAACCGGGTCACGGCCTGGCTTTCCGCTTTGTTGCATGAGGGCCCCCTCCGCCTTACACACCACACTGAACGCACGGTTTCATGGCCAAGAAAGACTTTTACGACACGCTGGGTGTGCCCAGGAACGCCAGCGAGGACGACATCGATAGAGCCTACCACAAGCTAGCTATGAATTACCACCCGGACCGC
>CAYVGD010000483.1:0-1587 GCA_964450095.1 uncultured Polaromonas sp. | reverse complement strand
CCCTGGGCCCCACGCCCAAGACCGCCAGCATCAGCCCCGACGTGAACGACCCGGGCGCACGCAACGTGAGCTTCGAGGAACTGCGCGCGGCTTACTACGAACAGGTCGAGGCCCTGGTGGAAGGCGGCAGCGACCTGTTGCTGGTAGAGACCATCTTCGACACGCTCAACGCCAAGGCGGCGCTGTTTGCCATCGACGAATACTTCGAGGCCAGCGGGCAGTGCCTGCCCCTCATCATCAGCGGCACCGTGACCGACGCTTCCGGCCGCATCCTGAGCGGGCAGACCGTCAGCGCCTTCTGGCACAGCGTGCGCCATGCCCGCCCGCTGGCCATCGGGCTCAACTGCGCCCTGGGCGCCGCGCTCATGCGGCCCTACATCCAGGAACTGGCCCGCGTGGCCGCCGGCACCTACATCTGCTGCTACCCGAACGCGGGCCTGCCCAACCCCATGAGCGAGACGGGTTTCGACGAGACACCCGAGGTCACCAGCCGGCTGCTGCGGGAATTTGCCGAGGAAGGCCTGGTCAACATCGTGGGCGGCTGCTGCGGCACCACCCCCGAGCACATCGGCGCCATCCATGGCCAGGTGCTGCCCCTGGCCCCGCGCCGGCTCCACAACGCCGGGTTTTACCAGGCCGCGGCCTGAGTTTTTCCAGGCGTCCCGGCGCCTTCCGACGCCCTCGCCCACCGCAGTGACCGAGCCCGGGGCCGCATCGCCTGCGGCCGGGCCAGCCCCCACCTTGGGCGGGGCGCCTTGCATCACCCCCACCCGGCTCCGAGGCACCGGCCGCGCCTGCAAGGCCGGTGCCTGGGCTCCGCTAAAATCCGCGGCTCCCAAGGAGCGTTGCAGCGGCATCATCGGCATGCCGTCAGGCTTGGGACCTTTTTTCTGCAACGACGCTCACCTTCGCATCCGAGGTGAGCCATGTCTGTTTCCACTGCTTCTTCCCAGCCGCCCGTGGCGCCCATGCTGCTGTCGGGCCTGGAGCCGCTGGCCATCGGCGAGGGCAGCCTGTTCGTCAACATCGGCGAGCGCACCAACGTCACGGGCTCGAAGGCGTTCGCGCGCATGATCCTGAACGGCGACTACGAGCAGGCGCTCGCGGTGGCGCGCCAGCAGGTGGAAAACGGCGCGCAGATCATCGACATCAACATGGACGAGGCCATGCTCGACAGCGAGGCCGCCATGGTTCGCTTTCTGAACCTGCTGGCCAGCGAGCCCGACATCGCGCGCGTGCCCATCATGATCGACTCGTCCAAGTGGTCGGTGATCGAGGCGGGCCTCAAGTGCATCCAGGGCAAGGGCATCGTCAACTCCATCTCCATGAAGGAGGGCGTGGACGAGTTCAAGCGCCAGGCCAAGCTGCTCAGGCGCTATGGCGCGGCAGCCGTGGTGATGGCCTTCGACGAGCAGGGCCAGGCCGACACCTTCGCCCGCAAGATCGAGATCTGCGAACGCGCCTACCGCGTGCTGGTGGACGAGGTGGGCTTCCCGCCCGAGGACATCATCTTCGACCCCAACATCTTCGCCATCGCCACCGGCATCGAGGAGCACAACAACTACGCGGTCGACTTCATCGAGGCCA
>CAYVGD010000482.1:0-1601 GCA_964450095.1 uncultured Polaromonas sp. | reverse complement strand
TCGGCCAGGAGCTCGTCGGCCTCTTCAAAGAAGGTCTGGTAGAACTGGGTGATGTCCATGGCGCGCGCTCAGTGGGTGCCGCCGGTCAGTGCCTGCAGCACCTCCAGCAGGGTGTCGGGGTGAAGGGGTTTGGACAGCCAGCCGTTGGCGCCGGCCTGCCGCGCCTGCGCTTTTTCGGCGGCGCCGTTCATGGTGCTGAGCACGACCACGGGCACGCGGGCATACGCCGGCAGCGCCCGCAGGCGCGCGATCAGCTCGCCGCCGTCCATGCCGGGCATGGTCCAGTCGGTGAGCACCAGGTCGGCCGGGGCCCCTGGGCCCTGCGCCAGGCCCAGGGCCTGGGCGCCGCTGCTGGCCAGCATCACCCGGTGGCCCGCGTCCTGCAGCACGGTGGAGATCATCTGTCGCATCACGGCCGAATCGTCGACCACGAGCACGGTCTGGGTGGGGGTCATCGCTGTCCCGTTGTGGGGTTGAAGGGTGCGGCCTCGATCTGGGCCTGCGTTCGCTGGTTGAGCACCACGATGCTGATGCGCCGGTTCATGTCGGCCAGGGGATGGCCCGCATCCAGGTGCATGCCATCGGCCACGCCGATCACGCGCAGCACCTTGCCGTCGGCCAGGCCCCCGGCCACCAGCTCCCGGCGCGAGGCGTTGGCCCGGTCGGCCGAGAGCTCCCAGTTGCTGTAGCCCTTGTCGCCCAGGGCGTAGGCGGCGGCGTCGGTGTGGCCCGACAGCGTCAGCTTGCGCGGCTGGCCGTTGAGCACCGGCGCCAGTTCCCGCAGCACGCTGCGCATGTCGGGCACCACCACGGCACTCGACCGGTCGAACATGGGCCGCCTGCGGTCGTCCACGATCTGGATGCGCAGCCCCTCGGCCGTGATGTCCACCCGCAGCTGTGGCTTGAACTGACGCAGCACGGGGCTGGACTCGATCAGCGCATCCAGCCCCTTCTTGAGCTGCTCGAGCCCGGCCGCATCCTCGGGTGAAGGCGCATCCCCCGGTGCCGGCAGGCCCACCTTGATTTCGCCCGTGGTGCGCAGCGGGTCGGGGCCACCGCCGGGGATGACGCTGCTGCCCATGCTGGTCTGCGGGCCGCCGTTGAGCGCCACCTTCAGCGGCGTCTTGAAATGCTCGGCGATGCCGGCCAGCTGCTTGGGCGTGGAGATCGACAGCAGCCACATCACCAGGAAGAACGCCATCATGGCCGTCATGAAGTCGGCAAACGCGATCTTCCAGCCGCCGCCGTGGTGGCCGGCGGCCTGCACCGGCCGCTTGATGATGATGCGCGCCGCGCCTTCCCTGGGCATGGCGCTAGCGGCCCTTGACCTCACGCACGTGGCTGTCGAGCTCGGCAAAGCTGGGCCGGTCGCCGGACTCCAGCACCTTGCGTCCGAACTCGACGGCCAGCGCGGGCGAATAGCCGTTGAGGCTGGCGGTCAGCGTCACCTTGATGCACTGGTACACCTTCAGCGAATGGCTCACGTGGTGCTCGACCAAGGTAGCCAGCGGCGCCACGAAGCCGTAGGCCAGCAACACGCCGAGGAAGGTGCCCACCATGGCGTGCGCGATCAGCTCGCCCATCACCGAAGGCGGCAGGTC
>CAYVGD010000481.1:0-1603 GCA_964450095.1 uncultured Polaromonas sp. | reverse complement strand
CTCACGCTGACCGGCTTGTTTGTCCTGTCTGTGACGCGGCTGCTGCGGGCCTTCAAGGGAAGATCATGACCGCTTCCCAGCCAGCCGAGAGTGGGCAGCTTTGAGCTTCGCTACCAATCTGGAGGAGTACCACCATGAACGCAAACGCCCCGAACACTGCCAGTTGCACCACCTGCTGCGTATGCTGCAAAGAAATTCCGCTCGATGCCGCCTTCACCCCGGAAGGCGCGGAATACGTCGAACATTTCTGCGGGCTGGATTGCTATGAACGCTTCCAGGCACGCGCCAAGGCCGCGACAGAATCTGACATTGCGCCTGTCCCTGGCGGTTCGCAGCCGTCAGATTGAGGCATACCCTAACTTGATGTCAGATGCCATGTGCAAACGATGTCAGAATAGAGTTAAATTTCCTATTGATTGAATATTCCGTCAAAGGTAATAGATTTCATCCTGACACTTTTGCCTTTGGAGGCATCTTGCAAGGTCAACGCATCGGCTATGTCCGCGTCAGCAGCTTCGACCAGAACCCGGAACGGCAATTGGAGGGTGTTCAGGTGGCGCGGGTGTTCACCGACAAGGCTTCTGGCAAGGACACCCAGCGTCCCGAGCTGGAAAGGCTGCTGGCCTTCGTCCGCGAGGGCGACACCGTGGTGGTGCATAGCATGGACAGGCTGGCACGCAACCTTGATGACCTGCGCCGCATCGTCCAAGGGCTGACACAACGGGGCGTGCGCATGGAGTTCGTCAAAGAAGGGCTGAAGTTCACCGGCGAGGACTCACCGATGGCCAATCTGATGCTGTCGGTCATGGGAGCCTTCGCTGAGTTCGAGCGCGCCCTGATCCGCGAACGTCAGCGCGAGGGAATCGTGCTGGCCAAGCAGCGCGGTGCCTACCGGGGACGAAAGAAATCGCTGAACAGCGAACAAATTGCCGAGTTGAAACGGCGAGTTGCAGCAGGCGACCAAAAAACTTTGGTGGCCCGTGACTTCGGCATCAGCCGCGAAACCTTGTACCAGTACCTGCGGGCGGACTGACCATGCCACGCCGCTCAATCCTGTCCGCCACCGAGCGCGAAAGCCTGCTGGCACTGCCAGATGCCAAAGACGAACTGATACGGCACTACACGTTCAACGAAACCGACCTGTCGGTGATCCGTCAGCGTCGCGGCGCCGCGAATCGATTGGGCTTCGCTGTGCAGCTTTGCTACTTGCGATTCCCTGGCACCTTTTTGGGCGTCGATGAGCCTCCGTTTCCGCCCCTGTTGCGCATGGTGGCCGCGCAACTCAAGATGCCAGTGGAAAGTTGGAGCGAGTACGGCCAGCGCGAACAGACACGGCGGGAGCACTTGGTCGAGCTGCAAACGGTTTTTGGGTTCAAGCCCTTCACCATGAGCCACTATCGGCAAGCCGTGCATACATTGACCGAGCTGGCCTTGCAGACCGACAAAGGCATCGTGCTGGCGAGCGCACTTGTCGAGAATCTGCGGCGGCAGAGCATTATCCTGCCCGCCATGAATGCCATCGAGCGCGCAAGCGCCGAGGCCATCACCCGTGCCAACCGACGCATTTACGCGGCGCTGACCGATTCTTTGTTATCACCCCACC
>CAYVGD010000480.1:0-1613 GCA_964450095.1 uncultured Polaromonas sp. | reverse complement strand
GCAGGCCGCCTCTCAAGACGCGGCTCCGACACGGCAGAAAAAAGCCACCGGGGGCCCGAGCCCGCGGTGGCTGTGAAGGGTGGCGCCCTGTCAGGCGCCCAGTCCTTGGAGACTGTGGATCAGTGGAACTGCTCTTCTTCGGTGGAACCCGTCAGGGCCTTCACGGAAGAAGAACCACCCTGGATCACGGTGGTCACGTCGTCGAAGTAGCCTGCGCCGACTTCCTGCTGGTGCGACACGAAGGTGTAGCCCTTCTCGCGGGCGGCGAACTCGGGCTCCTGCACCATGTTGACGTAGTGCTTCATGCCTTCGCCGCGGGCGTAGGCGTGGGCGAACTGGAAGGTGTTGAACCAGTTGATGTGGATGCCGGCCAGCGTGATGAACTGGTACTTGTAGCCCAGCGCAGACAGCTCGTCCTGGAACTTGGCGATGGTCGCGTCGTCCAGGTTCTTCTTCCAGTTGAAGGACGGCGAGCAGTTGTACGACAGCAGCTTGCCGGGGCATGCGGCGTGCACGGCCTGCGCGAACTCACGGGCAAAACCCAGGTCGGGCGTGCCAGTTTCGCACCACACCAGGTCGGCGTAGGGCGCATAGGCCACGCCGCGGCTGATGGCCTGCTCCAGGCCGTTCTTGACGCGGTAGAAGCCTTCCTGCGTGCGCTCGCCGGTGAGGAAGGGCTTGTCGTTGGCGTCGTGATCGCTGGTGATCAGGTTGGCCGCCTCGGCATCGGTGCGGGCCAGGATCAGCGTGGGCACGCCCATGGTGTCGGCCGCGAAGCGGGCCGAGATCAGCTTCTCGATGGCCTCCTGCGTGGGCACCAGCACCTTGCCGCCCATGTGGCCGCACTTCTTCACGGCGGCCAGTTGGTCTTCGAAATGCACGCCGGCAGCGCCCGAGGCGATCATGTTCTTCATCAGCTCGAAAGCGTTCAGCACACCGCCGAAACCGGCCTCGGCATCCGCCACGATGGGCAGGAAATAGTCGATGAAGTCCTTGCTGCCCGGCTCGATGCCGCGGCTCCACTGGATTTCGTCGGCGCGCTTGAAGGTGTTGTTGATGCGGCGGACCATGGTGGGCACCGAGTCGTACGCGTAGAGCGACTGGTCGGGGTACATGGTCTCGGAGGTGTTGCCGTCGGCAGCCACCTGCCAGCCCGACAGGTACACCGCCTCCAGGCCGGCCTTGGCCTGCTGCATGGCCTGGCCGGCGCTGATGGCGCCGAAGGCATTCACGTAGCCCTTTTTGGCGCCGCCGTTGACCTTTTCCCAGAGCTTCTCGGCGCCGCGCTTGGCCAGCGTGTGCTCGATCGGCATGCTGCCGCGCAGTCGCACCACGTCGGCGGCGGAGTAGCCGCGCTTGACGCCTTTCCAGCGCGGATGGGTGGCCCACTCTTTTTCGAGGGCGGCGATCTGCTGTTCGCGGCTGAGCTGTTCGGTGAGGTTCTGGGGCATGGAGGACTCCGTGAGGTTGAAGAAAAACCGTTGGACCCGGGATCTGCAGGCGCTTGCCTGCGGTTGCCGGGCACGTGGGGTCACTTTAAGTCTTGTAGAAGACCAGGATCGTCTCTTATGTCTTATATAAGTTGAAAATTTTTCCCTTAAAATTCAATGACT
>CAYVGD010000479.1:0-1615 GCA_964450095.1 uncultured Polaromonas sp. | reverse complement strand
GGCATGCTGGCCTACCACCCGCCCTGCACGCTGCAGCACGGCCAGAAGCTGCGCGGCGGCGTGGAGTCGCACCTGGCCGAGCTGGGCTTTTCCATCGCCGTGGCGCGCCAGGATCCGCACCTGTGCTGCGGCTCTGCAGGCACGTACTCGGTGCTCCACCCGGACATTTCCTACGATCTGCGTGACCGCAAGCTGCAGAGCCTGGCGGAACTGGCGCCGCAGGCCATCGTCTCGGCCAACATCGGCTGCATCACCCACCTGCAAAGCGGCACGGACACGCCGGTGCGGCACTGGGTGGAAATGCTGGACGAGGCGCTCGCGTCCTGAGCGGGCGGGCTGCGCTCTTTCAGGTGGCGGCCCGGCCGCTGCGCAGCCCCTGCAGCCAGCGCCACAGCGGCTGGCCATAGATGATCAGGCCCAGCGCCGCCAGGATGAGCGGCAGCGCAATGAACACCTGGCCGGTCAGTGTTTCTGCGCCGAACACCACGCCCACCCACAGCGCCACCATGGGGTTGACGAAGGAGTAGCTGCCGGCCAGTGCGGGCGAGGCGTTTTGCAGCAGCCACAGGTAGGCATTGAGCGTGAGCAGCGTGCCCACGCCCACCAGGTAGAGCCACGCCCAGGCCGAGGCCGCGCTCAGCTGCGACAGCTGCCAGCCGTGGCTGGCCGGCTCCAGCAGCCAAGCCGACAGCGTGCCCAGCACGCCGCCCACCAGCCACTGCGCCGCCGAGGACATGGCCGCCGGCGGCATGTTCAGCTTGCGCGAGGCATAAGACCCCACGCTCCAGCACAGCGGTGCGGCAAAGGCGAACAGCCCGCCCAGGGTGCTGGCCGAAAAGTCGCCCTCCATGGCCAGCACCCCGGCCCCGGCGGCGCCCAGGGCCAGGCCCAGCCAGCTGGTGGTGGGCACGCGCTCGCCGCCCCAGCGCGTCCACAACGCCAGCCACATGGGCATGGTGGTGACCACCGTGGCCATCAGGCCCGAGCCGATGCCCTGGCGCTGCGCCATCACCACCAGGCCCATGGCCCCGGCCGTCATCAGCCCGCCCACCAGCGCGCAGTGCCGCCATTGCGCCGCGTTCGGCCAGGGCAGGCGTTGCCAGCGGGCGATCGCCAGCATCACGGCCCCCGCCACGATGAAGCGCGTGCCGTTCATCAGGAGGGGCGGCATGCTCTGCATGGCGATGTTGAGCACGTGGTAGGTCGTGCCCCACACCAGGTACACCACCAGCAGTGCCGCCAGGATGCGAAAACGCATCGCCTGGGCCGCAGGAGGGCGAATATTGGTTGGCATTTGAGTCGTCTCGGCAGAAAATGTTCGGTCACAGGCTTGGGTGGGCGAATTTATCCGAGAGGCTGCCGCCGTGCAAGAAAATATTCAGACCGACGAATTGGACAGAAGAATTATTTCGGCCTTGGCCACCGACAGCCGTCGTTCTTACGCCGACGTGGCCGCCGAGGTGGGCATGTCCACCACCGCGGTGCATGAGCGGGTGCGCAAGATGCTCGACCGCGGGGTGATCGAGCGGTTTTCCCTGAAGGTCGCCCCGGCGGCGCTTGGCCAGCATTTCACGGCCTTCGTGGCCATCCGCAACGACGGCGGCGTGCACTGCCG
>CAYVGD010000478.1:0-1646 GCA_964450095.1 uncultured Polaromonas sp. | reverse complement strand
TCGTACACCTGGCCCTGGTACTCGAAGCGGGGGACCGGATCACCCGGTGGGATCAGGGTGGGGTCGAGGAAGGCGTTGTCCTTGACGTTGATGAAGAACTGCGCGGTGGCCGAGTTCGGGTCGCCCGTGCGGGCCATGGCCAGCGTGCCCACGGTGTTGCGCGGGCCGCCCTTGGCCAGCGCGTCGCGTCCCTCATGCGCAACCGGTGGGCGTGTGGGCTTTTCACGCAGCTGCGCGTCGTAGCCACCGCCCTGGACCATGAAGCTCTCGATCACCCGGTGGAACACCGTGCCGTCGTAGTGCTTGTCACGCACATAGCGCAGGAAGTTCTCCACCGTGCGGGGTGCCTTGTCGGGATAGAGCTCGACGACGAACTCCCCCTGGCTGGTGGTGAACTTCACGCGTGGGCTGGCGCCGGTGTCTGCCTGGGCCAGGCACGCGGCCAGGCTCCATGCCAGGCCCAGCGCGAGCCGACCGATGCGCAGCCGGGGCGTACAAGCGGCCCGTTGAAAGGGGAGGGGGGAGGTCAACCGATGACTCCTTCAAAGAAGATCTTCCATTGCGCGCCGTTTCGCAGCCAATACTGCCGTTTGACGGGGCCGGTGCGGGCGCCGCGCGGTACCTCGCCAAAGGTTACCACCATGGTGTCGGCCGAGTCGGTCCAGCGCAGGAAGGACAGGTCCTTGAGTTCGATCTCGCCGCCGCGCTGGCGGGCCAGCTCGGCCTGCAGCACGGGCTACCACTCGCCCAGGCTCTTGCCGGAGGCCGACATGTCCGGCAAGTAAAAGGGCATGAGCCTGGCCATGTCGCCGCTGGACTTGGCGCTGCGCCAGGCTTCCAGCGCATCGACGAAGGCCTGCACCTCGGCCGGGCGGCTGGCGCGGGGCTCCACCCACTGCAGCTGGCTGGCGATCAACACCGGCGTGGTGCGGGACTGCACGGTGCGCAGGATGCGTTCAAGGTCGGGGTTGGCCATCACCACGCAGCCGTCGGTGGCGCGGGGCGCGCGGGCGTACTGGCCGGGCGGCGTGCCGTGCAGCCAGATGCCGCTGCCGGTCTTGCCGCGGCGGGCATCGTGGGGGTTGGGGTAGTTGATCGGCAACGCCCCGGCGCCGTAGAAGTCGGTGAGCTTCTTGCGGTTGAGCTGGCTGGTCACGTGATAGAGGCCGAGCGGGGTGCGCTGGTCGCCTTCGATGGACTTGCCCACGCCAGACTTGCCCACCGAAATGTAGAAGTCGGCCACCAGTTGCAGACCCTGGTCGCCGTGCTCGAAGAGGTAGAGCCGGGCCCGTGAGGTGTCCACCGCGATGGCGTGGCGGTTGCGCGGCGACAGCTGCAGGAACTGCGCGGGCACATGACCGGCAGGCGGGCGTTCGCGCAAGGCCTTGATGCGCAGCAGCGACTCCTCCCGCAGGTCGGCCAGGGTCTGCACCGCGGCCGCGGGCGCGCCATCGGGCACGTCGCCCAGGACCTTGACGGGCCGCACGCGCGCGGCCAGCAAGTCGCCCTGCACCAGTTGCGCCAATTGGAAGTTCGGGTGCTCGCGGGCGAGTGATTCAGCCCGGGCCAGCGCCTGGCGCATCTGGTTCTGCCCGATGAGGCGGTGGATCTCGATCAGCCGCAGCTCGGGCGATGCCTCAACTGGG
>CAYVGD010000477.1:0-1658 GCA_964450095.1 uncultured Polaromonas sp. | reverse complement strand
ACCGGCGCGCAGAGCGCGGCCGAGAACATCATCAAGTGCGTGCGCCGCTGCGGCCTGGAGGTGGACCAGCTGATGCTCAACCCGCTGGCCTCGAGCCTGGCTGTGCTCAGCCAGGACGAGCAGGAGCTGGGCGTGGCGCTGGTGGACATCGGCGCCGGCACCACCGACGTGGCCATCTTCACGGGCGGCGCGATCCGCCACACGGCGGTGATCCCGATCGCCGGCGACCTGATCACCAGCGACATCGCCATGGCGCTGCGCACGCCCACCAAGGACGCCGAGGACATCAAGGTCGAGAACGGCTGCGCCAAGCAACTGCTGGCCGACCCGGAGACGCAGGTCGAGGTGCCGGGCCTGGGCGACCGGGGCCCGCGCATGCTCTCGCGCCAGGCGCTGGCCGGCGTGATCGAGCCCCGCGTGGAAGAGATCTACACCCTCGTGCAGCAGGTGATCCGCGAGTCGGGCTACGAGGAGATGCTCTCCTCGGGCATCGTGATCACCGGTGGCAGCGCCGTGATGGCCGGCATGGTCGAGCTGGGCGAGGACATCTTCCTCAAGCCGGTGCGGCGGGGCCTGCCGCGCTACGACAGCGGCCTGGCCGACATGGTCGCGCAGCCGCGCGCGGCCACGGTCATGGGCCTGATGGAAGAGGCGCGGCTGGCCCGGCTGCGCGGCTTCAAGGTGTCGCAGAAGGCCGGCTCGATGCAGAACGCCTTCGGCCGCATCAAGGAATGGCTGGTGGGGAACTTCTGATGCACGCACACACCGCGATCCCGCCCCGCCTACACGGCCTGAGCCATGCGGGAGGCGCCGACCCGCCCTCATGACCTTCACGGCCCGGCCGCAGCACATTCAAGAACAAGCATTCATTCGTATCTAGGCAACTGCAAACAAAGAAGAGGAGCTCCCATGAGCATCGAAATGATCGACATCGAAGAATTCAACCAGGGCACCCAGATCAAGGTGATCGGTGTCGGTGGCGGCGGCGGCAACGCCGTCGAGCACATGATCAGCACCCATGTGCAGGGTGTGGAGTTCATCTGCGCCAACACCGACGCCCAGGCCCTGGGCCGGGGCGCGGCGCACAAGGTGATCCAGCTGGGCACCAGCGGTCTGGGCGCCGGCAGCAAGCCCGACAAGGGCCGTGAGGCGGCCGAGGCGGCGGTGGAGGACATCCGCGCGGCCATCGACGGCGCGCACATGCTGTTCATCACCGCCGGCATGGGCGGCGGCACCGGCACGGGTGCAGCGCCCGTGATCGCGCGCGTGGCCAAGGAGATGGGCATCCTCACCGTGGGCGTGGTCACCAAGCCCTTCGAGTTCGAGGGCGGTCGCCGCATGGCCAATGCCGATGCAGGCCTGTCGGAGCTGGAGGCCAACGTGGACTCCCTGATCGTGGTGCTCAACGAGAAGCTGCTGGAGGTGCTGGGCGACGACGTGACGCAGGACGAGGCCTTCGCCCATGCCAACGACGTGCTCAAGAACGCGGTGGGCGGCATCGCCGAGATCATCAACGTGCCCGGCCATGTGAACGTGGACTTCGAGGACGTGCGCACCGTCATGGGCGAGCCTGGCAAGGCCATGATGGGCACGGCCAAGGCCAGCGGCCCGGACCGCGCCCGCATCGCCGCCGAGCAGGCCGTGGCCTGCCCGCTGCT
>CAYVGD010000476.1:0-1670 GCA_964450095.1 uncultured Polaromonas sp. | reverse complement strand
CGAAGAGGGCGAGCTGCGCCCCCAGCTGCTGGACCGCTTCGGCCTGTCGGTGGTGCTGGAAAATCCCACCGACCCTGCGCTGCGCCAGTCCATCGTCCGTGCCCGCCTGGACTTCGACCTCGACCCGCAGGCATTGATGAAGCGCACCGCCCGCGAGCAGGCCGAGTGGGTGGCCAGGGTGGCAGCCGCGCGAGATGCGCTGCCTTCGGTGGATTGGAGCGATGCCGTGCTGGCACACGCCACTACGCTGGCCGTGCAGGCCGCCGTGGACGGTGTGCGCGGCGACCTGGTGCTGCTGAAGGCGGCCCGGGCCCATGCCGTGCTGGCGGGTCGGCGCGAGGTGACGCCGGCGGATGTCGACACCGTGGCCGAATGGGCCCTGGGCCACCGCCGGATGGCGCCGGTCCCCCAGGCCCAGCCGGCTGCGGCGCCCCCCCGCACGGCCAGCGCCCCCGCAGCGGCGGGCGGTGCCGGCTCGCAGGCGAATCAGTCATTGACAGGTACCGCCGGGGACTGGGGCGCACTGCCGGCGCAGGCTGAAGGCTGGGAAGCGGTTCGAAGCACCGGAGGGCCTGTCGCAAAAAAAGCCTGAGCCGCCCCGCAGGCCGCGCCCCCACGGTGCCCGGGCTGCGGCGGTGGCCCTCCCCTGACCCACACGCCAGGCCGCAACTGGCGCAGACCACGATGCAGGCATCGGCCGACACGCCGGGGCGCATCGACTGGTGTCGTACCCTGCTGCGCAAAGGGCCCACCGCCTTGCAGCGGTCCCATCTGCAGCGCGAACACCGGACTGCTGACGTGTCGACGCTTCACCTGATCGCGCTGGACAATTCCGGCTCCATGCGGCAAAGCGGCCGCCTGGCGCGGGCCAAGGGTTTCGCGGCGCGCCTGATCGAGGACGCGGCCCGTACCGGCGACCAGGTCGGCCTGCTGCTGTTCGGAGGACAGGGGGTGCAATGCGTGCTATCGCCCACCCAGGCGCGGCGCTCGGCGTTGGGGCGGCTTCGGCCGCTGGGCGGTGGTGGCGGCACGCCCCTGGCGGCAGCGCTGGGTCAGGCACAGACCGAACTTGCGGCGCATCGGCGGCGCCACGGCAGTGGGCACCGCCTGCTGTGGCTGCTCACCGACGGTCGCAGCCTGGAGCAACCGGCAGTACCTACGGCGGCTGACCACATCGTCATCGTCGATTTTGACAACTCTCCTCGCCCACTCGGACGCTGCGGGGCCTGGGCACAGGCCTGGGGCGCCGAGCTGCGGCAACCCACCACGGACACCCCATGACTTCAAAATCCGACCCGGGCACGACCGAGCTCATCATTTGCACCACCTGCCGCCCTGCGGAGAACCCGCGAGAGCAGCGCGCTGCGGGTGACATTCTGTTGGAAGCCGTGCAAGCCGCACAGGCCTTCGGCGAGCAGCCTGAGTGGGCCGTCATTCATGTGCGTGGGGTGGCGTGCACGGCCGGCTGCTCGCGCGCCTGCACGGTGGCTTTTCAGGCTCCTGGCAAGCACAGCTTTCAATTTGGCGACCTGATCCCCTCAGAGGACGCTGCCCGGCAACTGCTGGATTGCGCCGTGATGCACTCTCGGGCGCCCGATGGCAACCTGCCCCGCGATGCCCGCCCCGGGAAGATCCGGATTGGAGTGGCAGCCCGGGACTCCCTTCCCGAA
>CAYVGD010000475.1:0-1670 GCA_964450095.1 uncultured Polaromonas sp. | reverse complement strand
CGCCCCTGGAACAGCGGCAGGATCACCAGCAGCGACAGCACCGTGAAGAAGCTGCGCCAGAAGGTCACCTCAAAGCTGCGGGCCGCCTCGAGATGGCGTGTGACCATGCCCGCCGTGGACCACAGCAGGGTCACCAGCACCATGAGCCAGACGGCACGCCTGTGCGTGAGCTGCATGGTGCGCGGTGTCAAGCCTCGCGGGAGGCGCGCTTGCGCTCGTGCTCCTTGAGGAAGCGCTTGCGCAGGCGCACGCTCTTGGGCGTGATCTCCACCAGCTCGTCGTCCTCGATGAACTCCACACCGTACTCCAGCGTCAGCTCGATGGGGGGGGTGATCTTGACCGCATCTTCCTTGCCGCTGACCCGGAAGTTGGTCAGCTGCTTGGTGCGGGTGGCGTTGACCACCAGGTCGTTGTCACGGTTGTGGATGCCCACGATCATGCCCTCGTACACCGGATCGTTCGCCTTGACGAACATGCGGCCCCGGTCGTCGAGCTTGCCCAGGGCGTAGGTGAAGATCTCACCCTCGTCCATGGAAATCAGCACACCGTTCTTGCGGCCACCGATGTCGCCCTTGTGCGGCTCGTAGCTGTCGAAGATGTTCGAAATCAGGCCCGAGCCGCGTGTGAGGTTCAGGAATTCGTTGGAAAAGCCAATCAGGCCCCGTGCCGGGATGCGGTATTCCAGGCGCACGCGGCCGCGGCCGTCAGGCTCCATGTTCACCAGTTCGCCCTTGCGCTCGCCCAGGGCCTGCATCACGCCGCCCTGGTGGGTTTCCTCGATGTCGGCCGTGACCAGCTCGATCGGCTCGTGCTTGACGCCGTCGATGTCGCGGAAGAGCACGCGCGGCTTGGAGACCGCCAGCTCATAGCCTTCGCGGCGCATGTTCTCCAGCAGGATGGTCAGGTGCAGCTCGCCGCGACCGGCCACCTCGAACACGCCCTCTTCGTCGGTTTCCTTCACGCGCAGGGCCACGTTGTGCTGCAGCTCCTTTTGCAGGCGGTCCCAGATCTGGCGGCTGGTCACGAACTTGCCTTCGCGGCCGGCCAGCGGGCTGGTGTTCACGCAGAAATTCATGGTCAGCGTCGGCTCGTCGACCTTGAGCATGGGCAGCGGCGCGGGGGTGGCCGGGTCGGTCACCGTCACGCCGATGCCCAGGTCGGCGATGCCGTTGACCAGCACGATGTCGCCTGGTCCGGCCTGCGTCACTTGCACGCGGTCCAGGCCCTGGAAGGTCAGCACCTGGTTGATGCGGCCCTTGATGCTGTTGCCGTCGGGGCCTTCCATCACCACGACGTCCATGCCGGGCTTGATGGTGCCCTGGCTGATGCGGCCCACGCCGATGCGACCCACGAAGGTGGAGAAATCCAGGGCCGAGATCTGCAGCTGCAAGGGCGCGCTCTCGTCGCCGCTGTTGGGCGGCACGTGCTTGAGCACGGTGTCAAAAAGCGCCGACATGTCGGGGCCCCACTGCTCGCCAGGCGTGCCTTCCTCGAGCGAGGTCCAGCCGTTGATGCCCGAGGCGTACACCACTGGGAAATCGAGCTGCTCGTCGGTGGCGCCCAGCTTGTCGAAAAGGTCGAAGGCGGCGTTGACCACTTTGTCAGGGTTGGCGCCGGGCTTGTCCACCTTGTTGACCACCACGATGGGCTTGAGGCCCAAGGCCAGCGCC
>CAYVGD010000474.1:0-1671 GCA_964450095.1 uncultured Polaromonas sp. | reverse complement strand
AGCGCCGGGTCGGCGCAGCGCTCCCAAGCGCGCATGTCCATCCAGGGCGACTCACCGGACACCCACACGTTGAGCCGCTTCGTCAGGAAGTTGCTCAGCGCGCTGGGCATGGCCTCGGCCTTGCGGGCCTGGGCGGCCATCTCGTCCGGCATGACCGAGACGCCCCAGTTCGGGTTGGCTTTGGCCCATGTGGCGGGGTCGAAGTAGTCGTCGCCCTCGTCGATGGTGAAGATGATCCCGAAGACCCGGTCGTCGCGGACCACGCCTTCCAGGATCTTGGTGATGTGCGTCCGCCGCTCGTAGCAGATGCCGCTGCGGTCGGTGCCGGCGGTAGTGATGGTCCACAGCAGAGACTGCTCACGCGCACCGCGCGCGGTGTCGATCACGTCGTACACCGCCCGCGTCTTGTGGGCGTGCAGCTCGTCCAGCAGCGCAAAGTGCACGTTCAGGCCGTCCAGCGTGCTGCCCTCGGCGGCCAGCGGCGCTGCCTTGCTGGCGGTCGCGGCCACGGTCAGTGTGTGCTGCAAGATGGCCACGCCGAGGTGCGTGCTCAGGCCGGGCGACCGGGCCGCCATGGCCTTGGCGTCGTCGAAGACGATGCGTGCCTGGTCGCGGGTGGTGGCGGCGGTGTAGCACTCGGCGCCGTGCTCACCATCGGCGGCCAGCATGTACAGCAGCAGCCCGGAGCCCTTCGCGCTCTTCCCGTTCTTGCGCGGCTCTTCCTCGTAGGCTTCCAGGAAGCGGCGCAGCCCGGTCTCGTGGTGCACCCAGCCGTAGACCGTGGTGATGATGAAGCACTGCCACGGCTCCAGCTGCAGCTTGCGGCCTTCGCGCGCCCACTTGCCCTTGATGTGGGGCAGTAGCTCGATGAAGGCGCAAGGCCGATCGGCCCGGGCCAGGTCGAACACCCAGGGCCAGTCTTCAGAGACCGGCCGCTCCAGGTCATCGAGCTGTCGCTGGCAGGCCAGCTTCACCCACTTGCAGGCCAGAACCTCCCCGGCCAGGACCGACCGGGCGTAGGCCAGGCCGGCTTCCACATAGGCGCTCACGCCGCGAACCGCGCGAAGCCGGTGGGCTGGGCCGGCGCGGACTCCATGCCAGGCAGATCGGGCTGCAGGTAGTTCGAGGGCTGGACCCTGGCACGTGCGGCTGGGCTCAGGCCGAAGTGCATCAGGTGGCGGTGTACCTGCAGGCGGTGGCTGCCGATCAGCTGGACGATCACGCTCTGCTGCTCGTAGCCGCTGGGCGTCTTGGTCCGGCTGGCCCTGTACACCGCGTCGAAGTAGTTGACCTTCTCGTCGGCCTGGATCTTGGCCACCATGCCCTTGAACGCTTCCTCCAGCTCGGCCAGCCGGCCGTAGGCCTGGCAGTACAACGCCAGGGCGGCGGTGTCGATGGCGCTGATCAGGCCCAGCTCTTCCAGGTGGGGCGTGATCCGCTTCCACTCCTTCAGCGCTTCCTTGCTCAGGTGCTTCGGCGCCGTCGGGATCTCGATGCGCGGGTTGACGCCATCGGCCAGATTCAGCGCCCGTTTACCGGGGTTGCCTTCGAGCAGCTTCAGGACCGCCGGCTTAGGCAGCGGCCCGCGGGTTCCTGACATGTTGAACTTCCTCGGGTGGTGGGTGGGAGAGGTACCCCCCCTCCCGAAACTTGCGCGCGTAAAAAAAGGAC
>CAYVGD010000473.1:0-1673 GCA_964450095.1 uncultured Polaromonas sp. | reverse complement strand
TTCTCCTGGTACACGTTGACGTCGGTCATCTGGTACGCCTCCTTGGTGTCGTCGGAGAGGTACTTCTGGATCGAGTTGATCTCGTGATCGATGAAGTGCTTCTTGCCTTCCACATCGCGGGTGAAGCCGCGTACCCGGTAGTCGACGGTGACGATGTCCGAGTCGAACGAGTGGATCAGGTAGTTGAGCGCCTTGAGCGGCGAGATCACCCCGCAGGTCGACACGTCGATGTCCACGCGGAAGGTGGCGATGCCTTCCACCGGGTGGATTTCCGGGTAGGTGTGGACGGTGATGTGGCTCTTGTCCAGGTGGGCGAGGATGGTTTCCGGCAGCGGACCGGGCGACTCCTCGATCTGGCTGTCGGTGGGCTCCACCGGCTGCTCGGAGACCAGGATGGTCACGCTGGCACCCTGGGGATCGTAGTCCTGACGGGCGATGTTCAGGATGTTGGCACCGATGATCTCCACCACATCGGTGAGAATCTGCGTCAGACGCTCGGCATCGTAGACCTCGTCGATGTACTGGACGTAGGCCTGCTGGTCTTCCGGCGTCTCGGCGTAGCAGATGTCATAGATGTTGAAGCTCAAGGTCTTCGTCAGGTTGTTGAAACCATGGAGCTTGAGTTTGCTTTTCACCGTCGGTACTCCCCAGGTGTGTGCGGCAGCGCCGCAGTTATGGCATGCCCGTCAGATGCACGCAGCACCTGCGTAGGACGGCTTGCACCTCTTCGCATTGGCGATTGGCATATAGAAGAAGGCGCCGCGCCATCCCTTGCGGACCGCGCGACGCCTTGAAAAATAAGCGCGACATTATGCCGATGCGGATGCCGCTCGCCTAGAGTCTGTCGCCACTTTGTGCCCGGGCGGTCAGGCGCCCAGTTCGACGATTTCGTAGCCGTGGCTCACCTCGACGCCGGCACGTTCCAGCATGATCGACGCCGAGCAGTACTTCTCCGCCGACAGCTCGACCGCGCGCTTGACCTGCGCCTCCTTGAGGCCGCGACCCTTGACCACGAAGCGCAGGTGGATCTTGGTGAACACCTTCGGCTCGCTCTCGGCGCGCTCGGCCTCGATGAACGCCTCGCAGCTCTCCACCGCCTGGCGCGACTTCTTGAGGATGCTCACCACATCGAAGCTGCTGCAGCCGCCGAGGCCGAGCAGCAGCATTTCCATCGGCCGCACGCCGAGGTTGCGCCCGCCGTGCTCGGGCGGGCCGTCCATCACCACCACATGGCCGCTGCCCGACTCACCGAGGAACATGGCCTCGCCGGCCCACTGGATACGCGCTTTCATCCACCTGACTCCGTGCTCGAAAAAACGCCGAAGCTTACCACAGGCGCATTGTGGCCTCTGCCGTCGGCGCATTGAGAACCACCGCACAGTTTGCCGGGCTTGCCGGCAGACGCTCTCTGCTAAGCTGGCCACGCTCATGGCACTCTGGCAGCGCGAAGACGCCAGGCATTGCCTGCATTCAGGATGCGTTTATTTCACTATTCAGGACCGGGCATGGTTGCTATCACTCTTCCCCCAAGGACCAAACACCTCGACAAACTCTTGGCCCACTGCCACCGCCGCCGCTATGCGGCGAAAAGCACCATCATCTACGCGGGCGACCGCTGCGAAAGCCTGTTCTTCATCATCCCGTTCTTTTTCGTCACCACCACCTGGAACAGC
>CAYVGD010000472.1:0-1679 GCA_964450095.1 uncultured Polaromonas sp. | reverse complement strand
GTGGTCGCTCCTGGCGCTGCTGCTGGTGGCCCCCCTGATCGGTCTATACCCGGTGTTCGTGATGAAGCTGCTGTGCTTCGCACTGTTCGCCTGCGCATTCAACCTGCTGCTGGGCTTCACCGGCCTGCTGTCCTTCGGCCATGCAGCCTTCTTTGGTTTTTCGGCGTACGTGACCGGCCATGCCGTCAAAGTGCTGAACTGGTCGCCGGAGCTTGGCCTTCTGGCGGGTGCCGTGACTGGAGCGCTGCTGGGGGCGGTGTTCGGCTATGTGGCCATCCGCCGGCAGGGCATTTACTTCGCCATGATCACCTTGGCGCTGTCGCAGATGGTGTTCTTCATCTGCCTGCAGGCGCCGTTCACCGGCGGCGAGGACGGTCTGCAGGCGGTGCCGCGCGGCACGCTCCTGGGCGTCGTGCCGCTGGCCTCCGACACGGCCCTCTACTACGTGGTGGCGGCGGTGTTCCTGGGCTGCTACCTGGGCATCTCGCGCATCGTCAATTCCCCTTTCGGGCAGGTGCTCAAGATGATCCGCGAGAACGAGGCGCGCGCCGTCTCGCTGGGCTACGAAGTGGACCGCTACAAGCTGCTGGCCTTCATCCTGTCGGCGGCGCTGTCGGGCTTGGCCGGTTCACTCAAGACCCTGGTCATGGGCTTTGCCACCTTGTCGGACGTGCACTGGTCCATGTCGGGCGAGGTCATCCTGATGAGCCTGCTCGGCGGCGTGGGAACCCTGTTCGGCCCGGTGTTGGGCGCAGGCATCGTGATCGCGCTGCAGAACCTGCTGGCCGACAAGGTGGGCTCGCTCGTCACGGTGATCATCGGCGCCATCTTCGTGGTGTGCGTGATGACCTTCCGCAAGGGCGTGGTCGGCGAGCTGCAGGCCTACCTCGACCGCCGGGCCAAGCGCGCCTGAGTCTGGGTCAGGCCGCATGCCGGCAAGGCACAAAGGGGACCAGCGCGGCGGGTTCCCTTTTTTTCTTGGGTCGGGGCCGTGCGGGGCGCTTGTGCGGCGGGGCGCAGCGCGGAGCCTCACCTTCGGCTGGCCGCGGCGCCGTCCCGCCGGCCCCGGGGTCAAGGCCCCTGAGGCGTTGCCTGCCATTTAGTTTAGGTCTAAACTAAATCGAGATGCGCAGCGTGTTCCGCGGCGCCTGCAAGGAGCAACCATGAAGATCGTCTGCATCGGCGGTGGACCGGCCGGCCTGTACTTCGCGCTGCTGATGAAGCAGCTCAACCCGGGCCACGACATCACAGTGGCCGAGCGCAACAAGCCCTACGACACCTTCGGCTGGGGCGTGGTGTTCTCGGACGCCACCATGGACAACATGCGCGCCTGGGACCGCCCCACGGCCGACGCGATCCAGGAGGCCTTCAACCACTGGGACGACATCGAGCTGCATTTCAAGGACCGCGTGATCCGCTCGGGCGGCCACGGCTTCGTGGGCATCGGCCGAAAGAAGCTGTTGAACATCCTGCAGGCGCGCTGCGAGGAACTGGGCGTCAAGTTGCTGTTCGAGGCCGAGGTGGAAGGTGACCTGGACTTCCCCGATGCTGACCTGGTGATTGCCTGCGACGGCATCAACTCGCGCGTGCGCAGCCGCTACGCCGACGTCTTCCGGCCCGACATCGTGGTGCGGCCCAACCGCTACATCTGGCTGGGCACCCACCGGCTGTACGACGCC
>CAYVGD010000471.1:0-1680 GCA_964450095.1 uncultured Polaromonas sp. | reverse complement strand
GACCATCGTGGGCGGGCGCGTGGAGTCGCGCGTGGAGATTGTGGCGGAGGAGTAGGAGGGTGCCATGCACGACAAACTCGGACTTCACTACCTGGGGGCGCTGCCCTGCCCGGCGGGGCGAGCGCGGGTGGTCAAGCTGGCCAACTGCTCGCTTGACGATGCGCGTGCCGTCCGCGCCGAGGTGGGGCCAAAGTGCCTCATTATCTGGCGCCGCGTGGACGACCGGCCCATCAGCAACCCCGTAGCGGCGGCGCAGCAGTGGGTCAACGACCGCAAAGCTGAGATGCTGGCCTGGCGGGATGCTGTGGGGCCGGAGGTCGCCTTCGAAGGGTTGAACGAGGTGCCGGATAACCTGGCCGGCGCTTACTGCATCTTTGAGGAAGAGCGCCTGGACCTCATGCACGCCCTGGGCTTGCGCTGCGTCGTGGGCAACTGGGCGGTCGGCACCCCCGACCCTGGATTGTGGGCGGGGGCCTATGCGCCGGTGCTGCGGGCCATGCGGCCCAACGACCTCCTGGGCTTGCACGACTACTGGGCCGAGCCGGAGGACATGGACAACTATTGGTACTGCGGCAGGTGGCGCCATCCGGCGGCGCACATGCTGCGCAACATCCCCACGGTCATTACCGAGTGCGGGCGAGACGCCATCCACGACCGGGCGCGACACGGCAAGTGGATCGGCACGGCCTGGAAAAATGCCGGCATCAGTGCGGCGCAGTACGTGGCGGAGCTGCGCCGCTATGCCGAGTTCCTGGCCGATTGGCCGCAGGTGGTGGGGGCGACCGTGTTTGCAGCGGGCAACGACCCGCGCTGGGCGGCCTATGATGTGCGCGACATCTGGCCGCAGATAACGGCCAATTACGCCAACCCGCAGACGTACCCTGGCGTGAACGTGCCGCAGCCGCAGCCGCCGAAGGAGGAGAAGCCTATGAAGCCCAGCCTGCCGGCCATCGTGACGGCGCCGGGCGTGACCTACCGCGTGCCCGAGCAGGCGCCGCGCATCCACCAGAGCGAGCGGGCCGACCTGGGCGTGCCGCTGTGGCTGGTGATCCATAGCACCGAGGGGCCGGCCAATGCCGCGCTGGCCTGGTGGTGCTCGCCCAACAATCCGTACAAGAGCAGCGCCCACGACCTGGTGGACTGGAACGGAGTAGTCTGGCGCTGCGTGCCCTACAACAAGGCCGCGCACCATGCCGGCGGAACCGACGCCCGCATCCCCGGCGTGCCGGCTGGCTCAACGGCAGGCACGAGCAACACGAACCATGCCTCAATCGGCATCGAGCTGCAGAGCGACCCCGCGCCGCTGGTGCCGGGCTACACGGCGACGCAGATCGCGGCGGCGGTGGCGCACATCCGGGCGGTGGTGCAGGCGTTCGGCATCCCGAGAGAGCGGATAATCCGGCATGCGGATGTGGACCCGAAGAACCGAACAGACCCGCGAGGTCTGGATTGGGAGGCGTTCATGGACCAAGTTTTCAACACCGTGAAACCGCCGACAGCCGAAGAGGTGCGAAACGAGGCGTGGAAGGCGCGCGGCATCCCCTACAACCCTGAAGCGGCCTTTGCCAAGTACGCCCGCGAGCACTGTCTGGGCGTGCCGATGACCCCCGAGTTCGACTTCTCCATCAACGGCGTGCCGTACCGCGGCCAGGGGTTTGCCGAGTGCGTTCTGTACTGCAA
>CAYVGD010000470.1:0-1693 GCA_964450095.1 uncultured Polaromonas sp. | reverse complement strand
CTTCCTCGGTGAGCGTGCCCTGCAGGATGCCCAGCCAGTTGCTGTAGGCCAGCACTTTGTCCTGCGCGTCCACCACGGCCACGGAATCTTCCAGGTCCAGGATGGTCGACAGCGCCGACTCCACCACCAGGTCGCACACGCCGGCCGCGTCGGTCTTGCCGATGGGGGTGTTGCGGTCGATGCGGATGTCCAGGTGCAGGCCGTGGTGCACCAGCAGGACCGAGCTGGGGTCGGCGGCATCGCCCTGGAAGCCCACCAGCTGCTGGCCGTCGGCCAGCGAGGTCTTGCTGCCGTCGCTCAGCTTGACGACCAGCTTGCCGTCCTTGATGCGGTAGCCCGCGGCGTCGATGTGCGAGCCCTTGCGCAGTGGGCAGGTGCGGTCCAGCACGTAGCGCGCGTATTCAATGACCTTGGCGCCGCGCTTGGGGTTGTAGCCGCTGCCTTTTTCGCAGCCGTTGGCCTCGGAGATGGCGTCGGTGCCGTAGAGCGCGTCGTACAGGCTGCCCCAGCGGGCGTTGGCCGCGTTGAGCGCATAGCGGGCGTTGAGCACCGGCACCACCAGCTGCGGGCCGGCCTGCACGGCCAGTTCGTCGTCCACCTTGCTGGTGGTGATCTTCACCTTCTTGGGCTGCGGCACCAGGTAGCCGATCTTCTCGAGGAACTTGCGGTAGGCCGCCATGTCGGCGATGGGGCCCGGGTTGGCCTGGTGCCAGGCGTCCAGTTCGGCTTGCAGGCGGTCGCGTTCGGCCAGCAGGGCGATGTTCTTGGGCGCGAGGTCGGCCACGATGGCATCGAAGCCTTTCCAGAAGGACTTGCTGTGGATGCCGGTGCCGGGCAGCACGCGCTCCTCGATGAAACGGTGCAGCTCATTGGCCACTTGCAGGCGATGGACGTGGGTGCGTTCGGTCATGGCGTTGTGGTGAAGGTGAAGTAAAGGGTGGGAGGTCGAAAGTTCAAAGCATAGTCGCTCGGGCTGTCGGTTGCCTGGCCCTAGGGCGCCAGCATCTGCAGCACGCTGCGCAGGCTCGTCCCGGTGCGCACGGGCGGCGGCCCCAGGGTCTCCTGCGGCAGCCCCAGGCGGTTGACCCAGAGCGTCTGGTAGCCGTACCAGGTGGCGGCCAGCGCATCCCAGCCGTTGCTGCTCACGAAGGCGATCTGCGACGCCGCCAGGCCCGTGGCCTGCGCGCCCAGGGCGTAGGCGGCGGGGTCGGTCTTGTAGCGGCGCACGGCGTCGACGCTGATCACGTGGTCCAGCAGGTCCGTCAGGCCCGCCGACTTGATGGCCACCTCCAGCATCGCCGGGTCCCCGTTGGACAGCACGCCGGTGGCGATGCCCTGGTCTTTGAGTGCCTGCAGCACCTCGCGGTTTTCGGGGTAGGCCGAGAGATGGCGGTACTGGTTCATCAGCTGCTGCTCGCGCTCGGGCGTGAGTTCCAGGCCCAGGCGCTGGCAGGCGTAACGCAGGCCCAGGCGGGTGAGTTCCCAGAAGGGCTGGTACACGCTCTCGCGGCGCGGCCCGCTCGCGCTCAGCGTCACGAGCCGCGAATACTCGATCTGCTTGTCCCGCCACAGCGCAGCCAGCGCCTGCCCCTGGCCGGGAAAGAGCTGCTCGGCCAGGAGGGAGACGCTGTAGACGTCGAACAGCGTGCCGTAGGCGTCGAACAGCACGGCCCGCAAGCCCGGGACCGGGCCT
>CAYVGD010000469.1:0-1698 GCA_964450095.1 uncultured Polaromonas sp. | reverse complement strand
AGTTCGGGTCCTCGCGGGCGAGTGATTCAGCCCGGGCCAGCGCCTGTCGCATCTGGTTCTGCCCGATGAGGCGGTAGATCTCGATCAGCCGCAGCTCGGGCGATGCCTCAACTGGGCTGCTGCTGCGCTGGTTGGCCTCGCGCTTGGCTGCGGCGGCCGCTTTGGCTTCGGTGGGCCGCGCAGGCGTTTGGGTGCGCGCTGTGCCTTCGCTGGCTACGCGCTCGGTGGCCAGCGATGGCGCGTGCCAGACGCTCATCAAGACCGCAAGGCTGGCGGCCAGCCCGGCAGCGCCTGCCGGTGCCCAGGCCTTGGCCCCTCGGGCGCTCGTCTTGCAGTGGCCGGACGACCGGTCCAGACCCAGCGCTGGGCATGCACAACGCAAGAGCCTTGAAAACGCGCCGGCCAGCATGCCCGCGGGCGCGCCGGGCTCTGCCGGCCGAGCCGCCGGGTCGTGCGCCATCGCGGGTTCAGCCCCCGGTCGACTCGCGCACGATCAGCCAGCGTTCGCCCGACTTCACCAGCTCCAGCGTCTTGCGGCTGGTCACGTTCAGGCTGTCGGCGCTGTAGGCCTGCTGAAAGCGCGCCACGGCCTTGCTGCCATCGAAGCTCACCCGCAGGTCGGCCAGTTTCACGCCGATGCGCGCCTTGCCCAGGATGCGGCTGCGCCGCTCGGCCTCCCACTCCTTGCGCGAGAGCGTGCCTGGCGGGTCGAAGTCGCGTCCATAGGCGCTCAGGTAGGCGCCCATGTCCTTGGCCGACCAGGCTGCGGCCCAGGCGCGCACCGCCGACTCGACCTCCTGCTGCGCTGCGCCGGATGTGGCTTGTGCGCCAGCGGCAGGTGCCGCCGTGGCTGCTGCACTGGCAGCGGATGCGGGGGTGGCTCCGCCCGCAGGTGCGGGCAGGGGTGCGGGTGCAGGCGCGGCAGCCGGTGCGGGGGCCGGTGCCGGTGCGGATGACATGGGCGCGGTCGGCGCTGCAGCCGCAGGCCTCGCCGGCGCAGTGGTGCCAGCCGGGGCCGACGCCGCAGAGCTGGCCGGGCCTGCCGCTGGCGTGGCCGCGGGTGCCAGCGCTGGCGCAGTGTTGCGTGCAGCGCTGGCCGCACCCACCCCACCGGTGCTGCTGTGGCCCGGAGCGGAAGCCCCTGGCGCGGGAGCGGCCGGCTTGGCCTGTCCGCGCTGCGGGGAGAACAGTTCCCGGATCAGGCCCAGCTTGGGCTGGATGGCCGGGTTGCCTGCGTCCAGTTGCAACGCGCGGCTGTAGGCCTGGCTGGCGAGCCGTGCGTACACGTCGCCCAGGTTTTCATGGGCGGTGGCGTAGCTGGGGTTGGTGCGGATGGCCATTTCCAGCGATGCGCGGGCCTTGTCGTACTGGTTCTGACCGGCATAGAGCACGGCCAGGTTGTTGTAGGGCTCGGGGAGTTCGGGGTAGTCCTCGGTCAACCGCGTGAAGGTCACGATGGCTTCGGAGTTGCGGTTCAGTTCGGTGAGGATCACGCCGCGCAAGAAGCGCATCTGCGGATCGCGCGGCTTGCCTGCGATGTACTGGTCGGCCTTGGCCAAGGCTTCGGCGGTCCGCCCTGCGCGCAGCAACTGGCTCACGTCGCTGTAGTCGTCCGCATGGGCCAAAGGCATTCCCGCAAGGGCCGCCAGCAAAGTGAGCATGCCCAGCGCGCGCGCGGGCAGAAAGCGGACTGGAGGC
>CAYVGD010000468.1:0-1712 GCA_964450095.1 uncultured Polaromonas sp. | reverse complement strand
CTTGTAGATCATCGGCTTGGCCGAGTGGCTGTTTTCATAGACCAGCGCCACGCTGAAATCCGAGGTGACAAAGGACCAGGTCAGCGCCGCAAAGGCGATGGCCAGCAGCCCGAACTGCGCGACCGCAGCGGGGCGGGCACTGTCCATCCAGGCGGCATGTCCGCGCGCCGCCCCCAGCATCGGCTGTGCTGCCCACGCAGCCCAGCATCAGTCCCATCACTACCACGATCGCCAACAACGACTTCCAGCTATTGTACCTCATCTCGACCCGCCTTCCGGGGAACGCCCCGCTTGTATATCTGTTTGGCGACGGCTCGCTTGCCGTGCCTATCATACAGGACGTCGCCGCCCTTGTTTTGGTTCCAGGGCGGCGTCGGGGGCGGGCCAACTGTCTGGGCACGGGGCGGCGAGCTAGAGGCGCACACGGCAAGCGGGAACCCGACGGTCACGGGCAGCCCGGCGAGCGCCAGCGGGTTGGCGTCCGCTGGGAGGGGGAGGCTAGTCTAGCGGACGCTTGAAATAGTGCCACGGCCCCCAGGCGCACACCAGCTCCCAGCCCTGCCGGCCGTACTCGTTGAGAGCGCGGGTGGTAGCCTCTCCCAGCCCCCAGATCGCGACGCACTTGTACTCCCACTCCATGATCAGCCTCCTTTTTGCCGGTGCCACGCGTTGGCGCCCCATCCAGCGCCAACGCCAGCACCTCACCACGATGCCTAGTATACCCACTACGCCCGGCGCGATCACAGCGTTGCGCGCCTTGGGGCCGCGTTCTATTGGTGTGGATGCCGCAGTTCCGTAAAATCACCCACACGATTTGCGCGACATTGCCCATGCGCGAACGGGGCGTGGGGCCTATACTGTCTAGCGTAAGAGTCGGGCTGGTCAGATTCGACGACCCTGAACAGCCTTGACGGCTCCACAATGATGTGTGAGCAACTCTCTCTCCTCCTTGGTTAGCGAGCCCGGTGCACCGCATTCGGCGGCGGTGCATCGGGCTCGCTGCGTCTGCCTGGGTCGTTGACGCCCACACCCCGACCGGTACAATCAGTTCTGTTGATCCGGCTACAGTCGCAGGAACCTCCAAGGAGTGGTGCCGTGCGGATCCTGGTTGGAGCCATCGGGCACGAATCGAACACCTTTACGCCGTTCCTAACGACCCGCGATGATTTCCACATTCGTCACGGCCAAGAGGTCCTGGTCACGGGGCGGCGCAGCTCGCTGGACGGCATCATCGACACGTTGCGCCCTCGCCAGGTAGAGCTGGTGCCGACGATCGCTGCGCATGCCATGCCAGGCGGCGTGGTGGCGCGCGACGCCTACGAGGGCTTCAAGCAGGCCATGTTGGAGCAAGCCCACGATATCGATGCCGTCTGCCTCTACCTGCACGGCGCCATGCGCGCCGAGGGGCTGGACTATGCCGATACCGACCTGCTGCGCGACCTGCGCGACCAGGTGGGCCCGCGGGTGCCCATCAGCCTCGCGTTGGACATGCACGCCAACATCGTGCCCGAAATGGTGGCCACCGTGGACGCCCTGGTGGCCTATCACACCGCCCCCCATACCGACGCCTACGAGACCGGCGTTCGCGCGGCCGAGATGCTGTTGCAGATCCTGGAGCGCGGTGTCCGCACGCGGATCGGGTTCGCCAAGGTGCCCTTTTTGCTGCCCGGCGAGATGGCTCAGACCGACCTGGAGCCGATGGCCGGCATGAT
>CAYVGD010000467.1:0-1718 GCA_964450095.1 uncultured Polaromonas sp. | reverse complement strand
AGGACATCGTGCTGGCCATCATCGGCAGGATCGGCACCGCCGGCGGCACCGGCTACACCCTTGAATTCGCCGGCTCGGCCATCCGGGCGCTGTCCATGGAAGGCCGCATGACCGTCTGCAACATGGCCATCGAGGCCGGCGCCCGAGCGGGCCTGGTGGCCGTGGACGAGAAGACCATCGAGTACGTCAAGGGCCGCCTGCTCTCGCCCAAGGGCGTGGAGTGGGACCAGGCCGTGGCCCACTGGAAGACCCTGCATTCCGACGCCGATGCGGCGTTCGACGCGGTGGTGGAGCTGGACGCCACGCAGATCCTGCCGCAGGTCACCTGGGGCACCTCGCCCGAGATGGTGCTGGGCATCGACGCCAGCGTGCCCGACCCGGACAAGGAAAAAGACGCGGTCAGGCGCGGCGCCATCGAGCGCGCCCTGACCTACATGGGCCTGGAGCCGGGTAAGCCGCTACAGGACATCGTGGTGGACAAGGTGTTCATCGGCTCGTGCACCAACAGCCGCATCGAGGACATGCGCGAGGCCGCGGCCGTGGTCAAGAAGCTGGGCCAGAAGGTGGCCAAGAACGTCAAGCTGGCCATGGTGGTGCCGGGCTCGGGCCAGGTGAAGGACCAGGCCGAGCGCGAGGGCCTGCACGAGATCTTCGAGGCCGCGGGCTTCGAATGGCGCCAGCCCGGCTGCTCCATGTGCCTGGCCATGAACGCCGACCGCCTGGAGCCGGGCGAGCGCTGCGCCTCCACCAGCAACCGCAACTTCGAGGGCCGGCAGGGCGCCGGCGGACGCACCCACCTGGTGAGCCCCGCCATGGCGGCGGCGGCCGCCATCCACGGCCATTTCGTGGACATCCGGAAGTTCTCCTGAGGCTTTGCGGGACAGACCCGGCATTGCGCAGCACGCTGGCTCTGTCCTCAACCGATCAAACGACCATGCAGAAATTCACCCTCCACAAAGGCCTGGTGGCCCCGATGGACCGCGCCAACGTGGACACGGACGCCATCATTCCCAAGCAGTTCCTCAAGTCCATCCGCAAGACCGGTTTCGGGCCCAACCTGTTCGACGAATGGCGCTACCTGGACCAGCCCGGCCAGCCAGGCATGCCGGAAAGCCAGCGCAAACCCAACCCGGACTTCGTGCTGAACCAGCCGCGCTTCAAAGGCGCCAGCATCCTGCTGGCCCGCGAAAATTTCGGCTGTGGCTCCAGCCGCGAACACGCGCCTTGGGCGATCGACCAGTACGGCTTTCGCGCCATCATCGCGCCGAGCTTTGCCGACATCTTCTTCAACAACTGCTTCAAGAACGGCCTGCTGCCCATCCAGCTGCCCGAGGCCAAGGTGGCCCAGCTGTTCGACGCGGTGGCGGCCTTCCCCGGCTACGAGCTGACCATCGACCTGGAGCGCCAGGTCATCGTCCAGCCCCAGGGCGAGGAGATCGCCTTCGAGGTGAACGCCTTCCGCAAGTACTGCCTGCTCAACGGCCTGGACGACATCGGCCTGACCTTGCGCCACAAGGACAAGATCCAGGCCTATGAAGCGCAGCGACTGGCCACCAAGCCCTGGCTGGCCCACACCGCGCCCGGCGCCTGAACCCCAGCCCTGTGGGAGCCCGGCCCTGCGGGCGATGCGTGCGCCGCCCCACCGTTCGGCCGCGACAGATCGCCCAGGGACTGGGCTCCCGCGTCAACCGACACCAACCCCCAGAACAACACCATGA
>CAYVGD010000466.1:0-1730 GCA_964450095.1 uncultured Polaromonas sp. | reverse complement strand
TTACAACAAGGTGGTCGACATCTGGGGCAAGGCCGGCGACGAAGTCGGCAAGGCGATGATGGAGCAGCTCAAGGTCGAGGACGTCGTCAAGCGTGATGGCGCCAAGGGCACCCAGGAATCATTCAATCCCATCTACATGATGGCCGACTCCGGTGCGCGTGGCTCGGCAGCGCAGATCCGCCAGCTGGCCGGCATGCGCGGCCTGATGGCCAAGCCGGACGGCTCCATCATCGAGACGCCCATCACGGCCAATTTCCGTGAAGGCCTGAACGTGCTGCAGTACTTCATCTCCACGCACGGCGCCCGCAAGGGCCTGGCCGACACGGCGCTCAAGACCGCCAACTCCGGCTACCTGACCCGCCGCCTGTGCGATGTGGTGCAGGACCTGGTGGTGACCGAGGACGACTGCGGCACCAGCGAAGGCTCGCTGATGCGCGCCATCGTCGAGGGCGGCGAGGTGATCGAGTCCCTGCGCGAGCGCGTGCTGGGCCGCACCACGGCCGAAGACCTGATCCATCCGGAAACCCGCGCCGTGGTCATCACGGCCGGCACGCTCCTGGACGAGGACCTGATCGACGACCTCGAGGCCGCTGGCGTCGACGAAGTCAAGGTCCGCACCGCGCTGACCTGCGGCACGCGCTTCGGCCTGTGCGCCAAGTGCTACGGCCGCGACCTGGGCCGCGGTGGCCTGATCAACACCGGTGAGGCCGTGGGCATCATCGCTGCGCAGTCCATCGGCGAGCCGGGCACGCAGCTGACCATGCGCACCTTCCACATCGGTGGCGCGGCATCGCGTGCCGCCGTGGCGTCCAGCGTGCAGGCCAAGTCCAACGGCGTGATCGGCTTCAATGCCCCGATGCGCTACGTGACCAACAGCGCCGGCGAACTGGTGGTGATCGCCCGCTCTGGCGAGATCGTGATCCACGACGAACACGGCCGCGAGCGTGAGCGCCACAAGGTGCCGTACGGCGCCGTGCTCACCGTCAAGGCCGACCAGCAGGTCAAGGCCGGAACCGTGCTGGCCAACTGGGACCCGCTGACCCGACCCATCATCACCGAGTTCGCCGGCAAGGTGCTCTTCGAGAACGTGGAAGAGGGCGTGACCGTGGCCAAGCAGGTCGACGAGGTCACCGGCCTGTCGACCCTGGTGGTGATCGACCCCAAGCGCCGCGGCTCGACCAAGGTCGTGCGTCCCCAGGTCAAGCTGGTCGACGCCTCGGGCAAGGAAGTCAAGATCCCGGGCACCGACCACTCGGTGACCATCGGCTTCCCGGTGGGCGCCCTGGTGCAGGTGCGCGACGGTCAGGAAGTGGGCCCCGGCGAAGTGCTGGCCCGCATCCCGGTCGAAGGTCAGAAGACCCGCGACATCACCGGCGGTCTGCCGCGCGTGGCCGAGCTGTTCGAGGCCCGCACGCCCAAGGACAAGGGCATCCTGGCCGAGATGACGGGCACCGTCTCCTTCGGCAAGGAAACCAAGGGCAAGGTCCGCCTGCAGATCACCGATCCGGAAGGCAAGGTCTGGGAAGAGCTCATCCCCAAGGAAAAGAACATCCTGGTGCACGAAGGCCAGGTGGTCAACAAGGGCGAGAGCATCGTCGACGGTCCGGCCGATCCGCAGGACATCCTGCGCCTGCTGGGCATGGAAGAGCTGGCACGCTACATCGTGGACGAGGTCCAGGACGTCTACCGCCTGCAGGGCGTGAAGATCAACGACAAGCACATCGAGGTGA
>CAYVGD010000465.1:0-1740 GCA_964450095.1 uncultured Polaromonas sp. | reverse complement strand
CCCAATCGCGCTCGGCGATGATGAACCCATCAACGTTGCCCACGACGGCACGGACCTGCTCGAGGTTGGTGATCTTTGGAAACTGGTACCGCATGATGGCAGGCTCCTTTTTGCGCTATCCAAGCGATAGAATAGCGCATCTGTGCGAGAAATCAACCTATTTGATCCGGGATCACTCTTGGTTGTAGTTTGGAGCGCTCTTGGTCACCTGGACGTCGTGGACGTGGCTCTCGCGGAGGCCCGCACCCGTTATTCGCCTGAACGTGGCCTTCCTCTGCAAGGCATCGAGATCCTCCGCGCCCAGGTATCCCATGCCGCTGCGCAGGCCTCCGACGATCTGGTGCAATACCAGTCCTACCGGCCCGCGGGCCGGCACCTTGGCCTCGACACCCTCTGGCACCATCTTGCTGAGTCGGACGTTGGACTGTCCATAGCGATCGGCTGATCCCTGCGCCATGGCGCCCAGGCTGCCCATGCCGCGGTATCCCTTGTAGGACCTGCCCTGGTAAAGGAAGACCTCGCCCGGGGTCTCGTCGGTACCAGCCAGCATGCTTCCCAGCATGACGCAGCTGGCACCGGCCGCCAGCGCCTTGACGACGTCGCCGGACGCCCTGATGCCGCCGTCCGCTATGGCAGGGATGTCATGCTCGCCGCACAACGCGGCGGTTTCAAGTATGGCCGAGAGCTGTGGCACGCCGACACCCGCCACTATGCGTGTCGTGCAGATCGAGCCCGGACCGATGCCGATCTTGACGGCATCGGCTCCCCTCATGATCAGCGCCTCGGCGGCCGCCGGCGTGGCCACGTTGCCGGCCACGATGTCAATGTGCGGAAAGAGGTTCTTGGCAAGATGCACGGTGTCCAGCACCGACCTGCTGTGGCCATGTGCGGTGTCTATGACGATCGCATCAACGCCGGCGGCCGCAAGGGCATGCAGGCGATCCAGGGTGTCCGCGCCGGTACCAACCGCTGCCGCCACCCGGAGACGCCCGTGTGAATCCTTGTTACCGAGGGGGTTGGCCTTGGCCTTGTTGATGTCCTTGACGGTGATCAGCCCGATGCAGATGCCATCGTCGTCGACGACCATGAGCTTCTCGATGCGGTTCCTGTGCAGTATTTCCTGCGCATCCCCGGTCGAGATCGCGCCCTTGACGGCGACCGGATCGCGGGTCATGAGCTCGGTTATCGGGGTTTGCGGGTCAACCGCGAACCGCACGTCTCGGTTGGTGACCACGCCGACAAGCCGCTTGGTGATCGGATCGATCACGGGTATGCCGCTTATGTTGTGGGCATCCATCAGGCTCCTGGCCGTGGCCAGGGTCTGGTCCGAGAACATGGTGACCGGGTTCACCACCATGCCGGTCTCGTACCTCTTGACCCGCCGTACCTCTTCGGCCTGTTCATCCGGGCTGAGGTTCTTGTGGATCACCCCGATGCCACCTGCCTGGGCCATGGCGATGGCCATCTGGTGCTCGGTCACCGTGTCCATTGCCGCTGATACCAGGGGCACGTTGAGAGGGATCCTGCGGCTGAACCTCCCCGACGTTAACACGTCTCCCGGTAGGACCTCGCTGTAGGCCGGCTCGAGCAGCACGTCATCAAACGCCAGCGCTTCCCTTATGGTCAGTTCCATCAGCTGATCTCCTCGATGGTCCATTCGTTTTCAAGCACGGGCAGCGTGCAATAGTTGCCGATGCCCTGGTTGAGCTGCCGCGTGCTGGTTATCAGATGTGTGTAGTA
>CAYVGD010000464.1:0-1740 GCA_964450095.1 uncultured Polaromonas sp. | reverse complement strand
TAGCCGTTCCTGGCCGCCAGCTGCTCCGCCCCCACAAAGAAGTGCGTGCCGTAGGCCACGCCGTAGCCCACCGCGAAGTACACGACGGCCGAAACCGAGAAGTCCACCAGGATCTTGACCAGGGCGTTGACCTGGTTCTTCTTGCGCACCGTCCCCAGTTCCAGGAACGCAAAGCCCGCATGCATGGCCAGCACCATGATGCCGCCCAGAAGAATGAACAGCGCATCGCTGCCCTGTTTGAGTGCTTCCATGAAAGTCAATTCCTTGTAATCGACGAAAAAGCGCCTTGTTTTGGTGCATCCAGCCCCGGATCAGGCGCAGTGCACCAAAGACAAGCAAGTTGCGCGCCCACGGATGGGCTGTGGGACGGTGCGGCTCGGCCGCTGCCTACAATGCGCAGGCCCATGGAACCCCTGCTCGTATCGACGGCCCTGGTGGCCCTGGCCGAGATGGGCGACAAGACCCAGCTGCTGTCTCTGGTGCTGGCGGTCCGCTTCAAAAAACCGTTGACCATCGTGCTGGGCATCTTCCTGGCCACGGCGCTCAACCATGCGCTGGCTGGCGCCCTGGGCGCCTGGATCGGGCAGGCGCTCAGCCCCGAGCTGCTGCCCTGGGGCCTGGCCATCTCCTTTTTCGCCATGGCGCTGTGGATGCTGGTGCCCGACCAGCTCGGGGGCGACGAAGCCCGCGCCGCCCCGCGCCTGGGCGTGCTGCTCACCACGGTGACCGTGTTCTTCCTGGCCGAGATGGGCGACAAGACCCAGGTGGCCACCATCATGCTGGCTGCGCGCTACGAGTCTTTCCTGGCGGTGGTGGCGGGCACCACCCTGGGCATGTTGCTGGCCAATGCGCCCGTGGTCTGGCTGGGCGAGCGCATCACCCGCCGGGTGCCGCTGAAGCTGGTTCACCGCCTCTCGGCCGGGGTGTTTGCCGTGCTGGGCGTGCTGGCCCTGGTGCTGCCGCGCTGAGCCGGGCCGCCCGCAGCCGCCGCAGCCTGCGCGGCTATACTTCCGTCCAGCGCCGATTTGCTCAGCTTGCGGGCGCTCAAGAAATTCAGCTAAAGACGATTTGCCGAGACCCGGGTCGCCCTTAGCGCTCCGGGTTTTTGTTTTTCAGCCATGCCCTCTGCCGCCCCTTTTGTGGCCACGCCACAGTCCATGCACTTCGCCGAGCCACTGGCGCTGGTCAGCGGCGCGTCCCTGCTTGGCTACAACCTCAGCTACGAGACCTACGGCACGCTCAATGCCGACAAGTCCAACGCGGTGCTGGTGTGCCATGCGCTCAATGCCTCGCACCACGTGGCCGGGGTCTACGCCGACCAGGGCGGCCGGGTCATGCCCCGCTCCGAAGGCTGGTGGGACACCATGATCGGCCCCGGCAAGCCGCTGGACACCGACCGCTTCTTCGTGATCGGCGTGAACAACCTGGGTTCGTGCTTCGGCTCCACCGGCCCCATGCACACGAACCCCGCGACCGGGCAGGTTTACGGCGCCGACTTCCCGGTGGTCACCGTGGAAGACTGGGTCAACGCACAGGCCCGCCTGCTGGACCGGCTGGGCATCGCGCAGCTGGCCGCCGTCATGGGCGGCAGCCTGGGCGGCATGCAGGCGCTCAGCTGGACGCTGCAGTACCCCGAGCGCGTGCGGCATGCCGTGGTGGTGGCCTCCGCGCCCAACCTCACGGCCGAGAACATCGCCTTCAACGAGGTGGCGCGCCGCGCCATCGTGACCGACCCCGACT
>CAYVGD010000463.1:0-1741 GCA_964450095.1 uncultured Polaromonas sp. | reverse complement strand
TTCCTGCAGCGCTTGAGACACACGACATGGCCACCCGGCCAGCGAAATGCTGCAAAGCCCGCGATTATAGCCACTGCACCGAGCCTTCCCGGCCGGAACCCACTCCCATGCCCATGAACCTGCGCGCAGCCAGCGATGCCGACCTTGCCTCGATCACCGCGATCTATGCCCACCATGTGCTGCACGGCACCGGCACTTTCGAGACCGAGCCACCCAGCCTGGCCGACATGACCCAGCGCCGCGCCGACGTGCTGGCCCGCGGCCTGCCCTACCTGGTGGCCGAAGACGCGGGCCAGGTGCTGGGCTTTGCGTACTGCAACTGGTTCAAGCCGCGGCCGGCCTACCGTTATTCGGCCGAGGACTCGATCTACGTGGCCCCCGATGCCGCCCGCCGCGGCGTGGGCCGGGCGCTGCTGGAAGCCTTGTGCAAAGAGGCCCAGGCCGCGGGCGTGCGCAAGCTGATCGCCGTCATCGGCGACTCGGCCAACGACGGCTCCGTGGGCCTGCACCGCGCCTGCGGCTTCGCGCCGGCGGGGGTGATCGCCTCCTGCGGCTGGAAATTCGACCGCTGGCTGGACATCGTGCTCATGGACAAGGTGCTGGGCGAAGGCGACAGCACCCCTCCGACCCGCGCGGCCTGATCGGGGGCGGTAGCATCCGCCCCGCCCGGGTCCGCTGGGCACCACCACCAACGCCATGAAACACAAGACGCTGAGCACCTGGCTCACTTTCCTGGGCGGCCCGCTGGGCCTGCACCGCTTTTACCTGTTCGGCCTGGGCGACACGCTGGGCTGGGCGCTGCCCATCCCCACGGCGCTGGGGCTTTATGGCGTGATGCGTGCCCGCGCCCTGGGCCTGGACGACCACCTCAGCTGGCTGCTGATCCCCCTGGTGGGCTTCACCATCGCAGGATGCGCGATCAATGCCATCGTGTACGGCCTGATGAGCCGCGAGGCATGGAACGCACGCTTCAACGGCACCGCCCCCGACGATGCCGAGCAGCCCCGGGCCGGCCGCACCAGCTGGCTCACCATCGTCGGCGTGGTGGCCTCCCTCCTGGTGGGCACCACCGCGATGATGGGCAGTCTCGCCTTCAGCTTCCAGCGCTACTTCGAGTGGCAGGTGGAACTGGCCCGGCAGATTTCGCAGTGAACTTGCGCGCGCAGGACGCTGCGCCCTCACGCTGCGGGGGGCAGGCGCCTCAGTACAGCTGCAGGCTCGCCCAGTAGGCCAGCGCCGCCACCAGCGCAGACGACGGGATGGTCAGCACCCAGGCCCACACGATGTTGCCCGCCACGCCCCAGCGCACGGCGCTGGCCCGCTGGGTCGAGCCCACGCCCACGATGGCCCCCGTGATGGTGTGCGTGGTCGACACCGGAATGCCCAGCCCGGTGGCCAGGAACAGCGTGAGCGCGCCGCCCGTCTCGGCGCAGAACCCACCCACGGGCTTGAGCTTGGTGATTTTCTGGCCCATGGTCTTGACGATGCGCCAGCCTCCGAAGAGGGTGCCCAGCGCGATGGCCACGTAACAGCTCACGATCACCCAGGTCGGGGGCGTGCCATCGGCCGCGGCGGCGTGGCCGGTGGCGATCAGAAGCATCCAGATGATGCCGATGGTCTTTTGCGCGTCGTTGCCGCCGTGGCCCAGGCTGTAGGCACCGGCCGAGACCAATTGCAGGCGGCGGAACCAGCTGTCCACACTGGATGGTCGCGTGCGCCGGAAAATCCAGGCCACCAGCAC
>CAYVGD010000462.1:0-1764 GCA_964450095.1 uncultured Polaromonas sp. | reverse complement strand
GCTTGGACCTCCGCGAAAAGTACGCTGGCAACTTCGCGGCGGCTGCGAGCAGGCATGGCTTGCCGCTTGCGACAAGTCGCCAGCGGGCTGTGCGCTTGCTTTCCTGCAGGGGCCCGGGCGCGACCACGAGGCATTCAGGCGCAGCTTTATGATCCAAGGGCTCTACCGACGACACCTCGATGCCCACGACTCCCACCAAGCCCTCCCGGGCCGCCTCGCTCTCGCCCGCCGATTACCTGAAAAAAATCCTCACCGCCCGCGTGTACGACGTGGCGGTGGAGTCGCCATTGGAGCCCGCCCGCAATTTGAGCGCTCGCCTGGGCCACACGGTGCTTCTCAAGCGCGAGGACCAGCAGCCGGTCTTCAGCTTCAAGCTGCGCGGGGCCTACAACAAGATGGCGCACCTCACGCCGGCGCAACTGAAAAAAGGCGTGATCTGCGCTTCTGCCGGCAACCACGCCCAAGGCGTGGCGCTGGCGGCACGCAAGCTGGGCACGCGGGCCGTGATCGTCATGCCCTCGACCACGCCGCAGGTGAAGATCGACGCGGTGCGCGCCCTGGGCGGCGACGTGGTGCTGCAGGGCGACAGCTATTCCGATGCCTATGAACACGCCGTCAAGCTCGAACGCACCAAGGGCCTGACCTTCGTGCACCCGTTCGACGACCCGGATGTGATCGCCGGCCAGGGCACCGTCGCCATGGAAATGCTGATGCAGGTGCAGGCCATGGGCCAGGACCTGGACGCGGTGTTCGTGGCCATCGGCGGCGGCGGCCTCATTTCTGGCGTGGCCAACTACATCAAGGCGGTGCGTCCCGAGATCAAGGTGATCGGCGTGCAGATGAACGACTCCGACGCCATGATGAAGTCGGTGGCGGTCGGCAAGCGCGTGGCACTGCAGGACGTGGGCCTCTTTTCCGACGGCACCGCGGTCAAGCTGGTGGGCGAAGAAACCTTCCGCATCAGCCGCGAGCTGGTCGATGAATTCGTCACCGTGGACACCGACGCTGTGTGCGCCGCCATCAAGGACGTGTTCGTGGACACGCGCAGCATCGTCGAGCCCGCCGGCGCCCTGGCGGTGGCGGCCATCAAGCAGTACGCCGCGCGCCACAAGAAAAAGAAGCAGACCTACGCCGCCATCCTCTGCGGCGCGAACATGAACTTCGACCGCCTGCGCTTCGTGGCCGAGCGCGCCGAGGTGGGCGAGGAGCGCGAGGCGCTGTTGGCTGTCTCCATTCCCGAGGAGCGGGGCAGCTTTCGCCAGTTCTGCGAGCTCATCGGCAACCTGCCAGGCGGGCCGCGCAGCGTCACCGAATTCAACTACCGCATCAGCGACAGCCGCCAGGCGCATGTGTTCGTGGGCCTGACCACGCAGGGGCGCGGCGAGGGCGCGAAGATCGCGAGCCTCTTCACCAAGAACGGATTCAAGGCGCTGGACCTCACGCACGATGAACTGGCCAAGGAGCACATCCGCCACATGGTGGGTGGGCACAGCGCGCTGTCCAAGGATGAGCGGCTGCTGCGCTTCGTGTTCCCCGAGCGGCCCGGTGCGCTGCTGAAGTTCCTCTCGACCATGCGGCCGGGCTGGAACATCAGCCTCTTTCATTACCGCAACCAGGGCGCGGACTATGGCCGCATCCTGGTGGGCCTGCAGGTGCCCAAGGCCGACAACGCGGCGTTCAAGCAGTTCCTTGCCACGCTGGGCTACCCTTGTGTGGAGGAGACCGAGAACCCGGTCTACAAGCTCTTCCTCAAGAGCTGAAAGC
>CAYVGD010000461.1:0-1770 GCA_964450095.1 uncultured Polaromonas sp. | reverse complement strand
CTGCAGGCTTTTCTGGTGCGACAAGGCCGCCGCCCGGGGTTGGTGGGTGCGGCGGCCCGCGTGCGCAAAGCCATAGGGCGCGTCATACACATGAACCTCCGGCAGCGGCCCGGCTGCCGTGGCCGGGGTTGCGGCGGCCGCTGCAGCGCCTGGGGCCACTGAGGCGTGCGGCGCGGCCTGTGCCCGCGCGAAGGCCTGGCTGGCCTGCACCGGCATCCAGCTGTCATCGGTGGGCAGGTGCAGCTGCACCGGCACGCGGGCCCGGCGCTCGGCATCGGGGCCGAGGGTCAGGCCCCCGGGGTAGAAGCACACCGCCGCCTGGAGCCGGGGCCAGGGTCCGGTTTCGCCCCCCGCGGCGGCCGAGGCTGCCCGCCAAGCCAAAAGGCCGCCCCAGCAGTAGCCCACCAGGCCCACGCGCCCCCCGGGAGCGGTCCGCTGCGCCCAGGCCAGCGCCGCCTCCACGTCCAGCATCACGGCGTCGGAATCCAGGGCTTGCAGGGGTTTGACGATGCGCAGTCCCCGGCCGCCCGCGTCCTCGAACCGGTAGCCACGGTCCTGGCCCGAGTGCCCGCGGCCAAAGGTGCTGGGGCAGATCACCCGGTAGCCCTCGCTGGCGTATTGCCTGGCCATCGTGCGGATGTGCATGTTCACCCCCGGCAGGTGCGCCGTGGTGGCCTGCGCCCTGCGGGCCTCGCCCGGGGTGCGCTGGTCCATCTCCTGCAGCAGCACCAGCGCAGCGCGCGCCGGCCGGGCGGGCTCGATGACGAAGGCGCGCAGCGCATGGCCGTCGCGGGCTTGGAGTTCGATGTAGTGGCCCAGGTGGGTGCTGTTCATGGCTGGGGAGGGTGGGGTCGGGGCGTGGTGATCGGCGGCGCAGGCGGCGTTGCCCGGGGCCATGCGGCGTCAGGCTGCGGGGCGGATGCCGCGGCGGTCGCAGGGAGGTGGGGCTGGGCGCTGGGCATGGCAGCGTTCAGTGGACCTGCACCACCGCGCGCGCTGTGCGCCTGAGCGCCTGCAGCAGCCCGGGCTGCTCCTGCACCAGGGGCTCGAAGCGCCCGCTGAAAAGGTACTGGATGAGCGCGATGCGCTGCAGCGGCTCCAGCGGGGCAAAGCGGAACACGGCATCGAAGCCGCCCGCCGCATCCGTGGCACCGGCACGCCGCTGGGGCAGCACCAGCGGCAGGGCGCACTCGCCCAGGTGCAGCCAGGCCGCATCGGGCAGGGCCTGCTGCGAAGGCCAGCGCAGCCGCAGGCCCGAGGCGCTCATGTCCAGCACGGTGAGCTCCAGGCCGGGCGGGCCTTCGGGCGAGAGCGCAAGGCCCAGGCGCTCGTCGATGCGAAAGCGCTCCTCGGCCCGCAGGCGCGGGCGGTCTTCCACCAGCACCAGCGCGATCAGGAAGTGCAGCAGGTTGTAGACGGCCACGAAGATCATCCAGGGCAGCGAGGCTTGGCGCCCGGGCGTGGCGTGGCTGACCCAGCCGGCGTAGACCACGGCCAGCAGCGTGGACAGGGCCAGGCCCGCCATGAGCCGAAACAGCAGCCGGTCGGTGGAGGCGCGGGTCTGCGAGCCCTTGGGCGTGACCTTGAAGGGCACCGCCCCCGGCCGCAGCAGGCCGGCCAGCGCCGAGTGCGACAGCCGCACCGCCATGAGCATGGACAGCGCCGTGGAGATGATGGGGCTGTAGTACCCGCGGCCGATCCACAGCAGCGCCAGGATGTTGATGGCCAACGTGGGCACCACCACCAGCAGCAGGTCGGCCGGCCGCTCGA
>CAYVGD010000460.1:0-1783 GCA_964450095.1 uncultured Polaromonas sp. | reverse complement strand
CTGAAGTTTCTGGCCTGGTAGTTGCGGAACCCGTCGGCCTGCGGCTCCATGGCAGCAAAGCCCTCGACGTCTGTCTGCGCCTGGGTCGCATCGACGCGGCCCGGCACGAAGGGCAATTCGACAGTTTGGCCTGCCAACTTGGCCGCGGCTTCCACGGCGGCGTTACCGGCCAGCACGATCAGGTCGGCCAGGGACACCTGCTTGCCGCCCGAGGCCTGCGTGTTGAAGGCCTGCTGGATACCTTCGAGCTTGGTCAGCACACGAGCCAGTTGCTCGGGTCGGTTCACGTCCCAATCCATCTGCGGAGCCAGGCGGATGCGGGCGCCATTGGCACCGCCGCGCTTGTCCGAGCCGCGAAAGGTCGAGGCCGAGGCCCAGGCAGTGGCTACCAGTTCACTCACCGTCAGGCCACTGGCCATCACCTGGGCTTTGAGCGTGGCGACGTCTCGCGCGTCGATCAGCGCGTGCGTGCGCGCGGGCAGCGGGTCCTGCCAGAGCAGGTCTTCGGCGGGAACTTCCGGGCCGATGTAGCGCGACTTCGGCCCCATGTCGCGGTGCGTGAGCTTGAACCAGGCGCGGGCGTAGGCGTCGGCGAATTCTTCGGGGTTGGCCAGGAAGCGACGTGAGATCTTTTCGTAGGCCGGGTCCAAGCGCAGCGAGAGGTCCGCCGTGGTCATCATGGGCGCGTGCTTCTTGGACGGATCGTGGGCGTCCACGATCATGTCTTCGGGGGCCACGTCCTTGGCGCGCCACTGGTGAGCGCCCGCCGGGCTCTTGACCAGTTCCCACTCGTACTTGAACAGCACGGTGAAGTAGCCCATGTCCCAGGTCGTGGGGTTGGGCTTCCAGGCGCCCTCGATGCCGCTAGTGGTGGTGTCGCCACCATGGCCCGTGCCGTGCTGGTTGATCCAGCCGAAGCCCATCGCCTCCATGGGTGCAGCTTCCGGCTCGGGCCCGACCAGCTTGGCATCACCGGCGCCGTGGGCCTTGCCGAAGGTGTGGCCGCCGGCAACCAGGGCCACGGTCTCTTCGTCGTTCATGCCCATGCGGGCAAAGGTCTCGCGCACATCGCGGCCCGAGGCCACCGGATCGGGTCGGCCATCCGGGCCTTCCGGGTTCACGTAGATGAGGCCCATCTGCACGGCCGCCAGAGGCTTTTCTAGATCGCGTTCGCCGCTGTAGCGGCTGTTCGCCTTCTCGCTCGTGGCCAGCCACTCGCCCTCGGAGCCCCAGTAGATGTCCTCTTCCGGAGCCCACGTGTCCGTGCGGCCGCCTGAGAAACCGAAGGTCTTGAACCCCATGGTCTCCATCGCGACGTTGCCGGCCAGGATCATGAGGTCGGCCCAGGAGATCCTGTTGCCGTACTTCTTCTTGATCGGCCAGAGCAGGCGCCGCGCCTTGTCGAGGTTGCCGTTGTCGGGCCAGCTGTTCAGGGGTGCAAAACGCTGGCTGCCAGAGCCTGCGCCGCCCCGGCCGTCGGCCGTGCGGTAGGTGCCCGCCGAGTGCCAGGCCATGCGGATGAAGAGGCCGCCATAGTGGCCCCAGTCGGCCGGCCACCAGTCCTGCGAGTCGGTCATGAGCGCGGCCAGGTCCTTCTTCAGGCCATCATAGTCCAGGGTGCCGAATTCATGCCGGTAGTCAAAGTCCTCACCCAGCGGGTTCGACGCAGGCGCATGCTGGTGCAGGATGGCCAGGTTCAGTGCGTTGGGCCACCAGTCCCGGTTGCCGCGCATCACGGGTGCGGGGTGGGCGGCTGCCTGGGCTGCATGGAAGGGGCACTTGG
>CAYVGD010000459.1:0-1799 GCA_964450095.1 uncultured Polaromonas sp. | reverse complement strand
TGGCCTGCAGCGATGCCCCCTCGTGCCGGAGACGGGCCACCACGCGCACGCGCAAGACGTCGAGAAAGCCAAAGCGCCGCTCGGTGCCCGATCCTTCGGCGGGTACCATGGGTTGTGGTAGCAGCTCGGTTCGGATCCAGTAGTCAAGCTGGCGATACGACACATGGGCCAGCGCCGCCACCTGCAGGCTGGACAGCTCGCAGCGAAACACGCCCCCCTGCCTTACCATGTCACCCTCCCCTGGGTACCACCGCGGTGTTACGCCCCGCAACGTCTAACGTAACTATACACCGCAAAAAAACACACGTCAAGCCCTCGCGCCCAATAGGTTTTGGGGCGGTCCGGGCAAGGACCGCCCCCGGTGGGCCGAGGGCGGTGTCTTTCCATCCCTCTATTACTACAACGGAAAAATGGGCCGTTTTATCGCTCTTACGTAAACCAGTTCAGCGTAAATGTTTAGGAGTTTCTCGCCAGCTCGCCTTGTCGGGGTTGTCTTGCCAGTAGGAGAGCAGCGCGTCGGTGTTGTAGGGCTTGTCGCGCACCACGTGCCCCCCGGTTGGCGGATTGGGCTCCTTGGGGTAAGTAACCACGTGAAAGGCTGGAAACCCGCGCGGGCGATTGCCCGCCAGCACGCGCAGCTTGGCCTGCGCCCGCGCCAAGGCCTCCGATACGCGCGGTTGCGTTACGCCAAGGCGGTCCGCGATGTCTACCTGCTTCATGCTGGCGCCGTACAACCTGACGCTTTGCTCCTCGAGTGGCGGTAGCCGTGCCAGTAGTAGTAGACGGTCCAGCCTCTTGCGCCACTCAAGGAGGCGCTCCTCAGCACCGTCGGCCTCTTCGGCGGCTCGCTTGGGTGGCCTTTGCCTATGGAGGCCACCCTTGTATGCTTTCCGATATAGCTTGTTGAGTTCCTCGTCGGGGTAGGGTTCCCACAACGTATACTCGACAGCCCACTCGATGCGCGTATGCCGCCACACGTCCCGCGGCCGTCGCTTGGCGGTGTACCATGAACGCTCGGCGGCCAGTCGCCCGCTGGCACCATAGTAGCCACCGCGCACGTTCCGGATCTCAGCCACATCGTCCAAGGTGATGTTATCGTTATCGTGCTCGGGCTCAAATGTGGTCGCCAACTCCGAGGGCGTGTCCCAGCCCTCTTCTCTATCGTCTGGATCGTGCTTGTTGGGATGCAGCAGCAGGTCAGGGTCAACCGATACCTCAAGGCGGGCGTTGGCGCGCGCTTGATCGCGTTCCCGCCGGGCTTCGCACTTGGCCGCATAGATATCCTCAAGGTCGCCGCCGGGCTGACACCGTGGGTTGCCCTCGACCAGCTCACGCCCCTTACACTTGCGCTCGGCTTCACAGGCGGCACAGATGTAGAAGCGGGGCGTCAGTATCTTTTGGCAGGCCACGCAACGCCACACCCAGGGGTTGCTTACTGGCGTCGGCGGGTCTTTCTCTGGCCTCCATTTTGCCCCTTGGAGGTCCTCTTTGTCGGCGCAATAGAGCCACCAGGAGGGACGCCGCTCTTCCTCGGCGGGGGGCAAGTCGGGGTTGTCCGCGAGGGGCATGTCTTGCGGTGGAAATAGCACGTTCGCCCACAGGGGCGATCTGACATAGCGTCGATTGTTGCTCATTGGCCCACCTTGATTGGCCGCGTTGTTCTGGCCGGGTGTTGCCCCACCGTGGCCAGGCGGCTGGATTGCTTGCTAGGATGCGTCTCTAGGCGCCGGTCTCCTGGGCGCATTCGATGCGCTCTTGTGCCTCACGATAGGCGACGGCCAAGGCTTGCACTGGCGAGA
>CAYVGD010000458.1:0-1802 GCA_964450095.1 uncultured Polaromonas sp. | reverse complement strand
AGCACCACGCCCAGGGCCAGGTCGGCCTGGCCGGAGGTCAGGGCCTCGAGCGTGCCGCTCAGGGCTTCCTCGCGGATCTTGAGCTGCGTGGGCGGGTCCTCGGCGTAGAAAGCTTCGCACAGTTCCAGGACGGTGCTGCGCGAGACCACGCCGTCGATCGCCAGCGTCAGCTGCGGCTCCCAGCCCGTGGCCACCCGCTTGACCCGGTGGGCCACCGCGTCCAGCTCGAGCAGCAGGCGCTGGCCTTCGCGCAGCAGGGCGTGGCCGGCCTCCGTGAGCCGTGCCTGGCGCGAGGACCGGTCGAACAGCAGCACATCCAGTGCGTCCTCGAGCTGGCGCACCCGGTAGGTCAGGGCGCTGGGCACCAGGCTCAGTTCGCGTGCGGCAGCGGCCATGCTGCCCGCGCGGTGCACCGCCTCGACCATGCGCAGCGCCTCGGGGGTGAGCACGTCGGCCACGCTTTTCATGTGGGGGAAAGATCGTTCATGGTTTTTGAATGATGCCATCAAAACCGTTCAACCACAGCCGCAACCTGAAGGCCTAAAGTTCGGGTCATCGAGTGCAGTGCAGTGCAGTGCCCTCTTTCCCAACCACAGGAGTCTTCCATGCTCACCCTCAGGCGTTCCGGCGACCGCGGCTATGCCGATCACGGCTGGCTCAAGTCCTTCCATTCCTTTTCGTTCGCAGGCTACTTCGACCCGGCGCACATGGGTTATGGCAACCTGCGCGTGATCAACGAGGACCGCATCGCTCCCGGCACGGGTTTTGGCACGCACGGCCATCGCGACATGGAGATCATCAGCTACGTGCTCTCGGGCTCCCTCGCGCACCAGGACAACATGGGCAACGGCACCGCCATCCTGCCCGGCGACGTGCAGCGCATGAGCGCCGGCCGCGGCGTGATGCACAGCGAGTTCAACCACGAGCAGGGCGGGCAGACGCATTTCCTGCAGATCTGGATCGAGCCGCACACCCGCGGCATCGAGCCGGGCTACGAGCAAAAGAGTTTTCCCGCCGGGGACAAGCGCGGCCAGTTGCGGCTGGTGGCCTCGCCCGACGGCGCCGAGGGCTCGGTGACAGTGCACGCCGATGCGCGCCTGTACGCCGGCCTCTTCGATGGCGACGAACACGCCCGGCTCGCATTGGATGCCTCGCGCAAGACCTATGTGCACCTTGTCCGCGGCGAGATCACCCTCAACGGACAGAAGCTTGCCGCGGGTGACGCGGCCAAGCTCGAGGCCGAGACCGAGTTGCACCTGCACCAGGGCCGCGATGCCGAGGTGCTGGTGTTCGACCTGGCGGCCTGACCGCCAACCCACCGGGGCGACCTGCCCCCGCCGCACAAGGGCCCCCAGAGGCCCGGGTGGCGCCTTTGACCACAACCAACGCTCAGGGAAATTTTCACCATGAACCATTCGATGCAAAACCCGCTGGCCCTGGCCGCCCGCGTGCTGATCGCCTTGCTTTTCGTGCCTGCCGGCTATGCCAAGATCGGCGGCTTCGCCGGTACGGCCGGCTACATCGCCTCCGTCGGCGTGCCATTTCCCGAACTCTGCGCGGCGATCGCCGTCGTGGTGGAATTGGGCCTTGGGTTGACGCTGCTGCTGGGCTGGCAGACCCGGGCTTCGGCCCTGGCGCTGGCAGTGTTCACCGTGGTGATCACCTTCATCTTCCATGGCTTCTGGAGCGTGCCGGCCGAGCAGGTGATGCAGCAGCAGCAGGCCTTCTTCAAGAACATCGCCGTGGTGGGTGGCCTGCTGGCGCTTGCGGCTTTCGGGCCCGGCGCCTGGAGCCTGGATGCC
>CAYVGD010000457.1:0-1806 GCA_964450095.1 uncultured Polaromonas sp. | reverse complement strand
ACAAACGTCTCTTCCATCACGCTCACGCTAGGCATATCTCACAGCCCCCGGCTGCTTGTATCGCGGCACGCCTGTGGCGCCGTACCAGGCCAGCGCCAGGCTGATAACGCAGTCATCGTGCATCCCCGCCGGCGCGTTGTAGCGCGTCAGACCGCTGGGCAGGCGCTCCAGCTCGTAAGCCTGCAACTCGCCAACCAGCGTCGGGTCGTTCAGGATCGTCAGCGCGCCCGTCTCAAAGGCCAGCGATAGGCCCTCGACGATCTGCGCCTTGCTCGCGTTGGTGGTCGTGAACCCCTGCACCGGCAGGCCCTCTTGCCGCAACGCCTCGATGTTTGGCTCCCCGATGCTGTTCGTCTCTGCGATGATGCTCACCGGCTTGTATCTGTCGTACAGCGCGCGCAGCCGCCCCCGTTGCAGCGACCAGTCGATCTGGTTGAACCTGTCCAGCGCCACCATGCGGCGCGCCTTCACGTCCAGCATGGTCAGCACGGTAAAGTCGGCGGTCTTGGCCCAGTCCACGCCCATGATGTACTCGTGCTCGCGCTGCGGCTCCTGCTCAGTGGCCGTGGCCGCGTCCACCACCTTGCGGAACACCCCGCCGGCGTCGTCCAGGAACATCGCGTCATATTCCTGGAGGTACACGCGCTCGGGCATATCGCGCCGCGCCGCCTCGATCTCTGACTTGGCAATGTGCGGATTGCTCGCCGTCGGGAACTGCCACGCCCGCCAGTCCGGGCCGTTCTGCCCGCGCTGGTAGACGCGCCAGAACCAGTTGTGCCCCTTGGGGGTACTGATAAACAGCGCCCCGCCGCGTTTGTCCGATAGGGCCGGGCGCAACGCCTCGACCCACGCCGCCTCTTGCATAAAGGCGCATTCGTCGAGCACTGCCAGCGTGAGGCCCTCACCGCGTAGGCTCTGCGGATCGTCTGCGCTGCGCACCTGGGCGCTGCCGCCGTTCGGGAACCGCACCGCCAGCTCGCCCAGCCGTATCTCGACGCCCGGTATCTGCTGCGCTAGCCGCGAGATTGCGCGCCAGCCCACTTGCGCCATTTTGTACGACGGCGCTACCCACCACGCACGCCCGCCGCGTGCGCCGTCAGCGATGCACGCCAGCGATCCGAGCGTGGTCTTGCCCCAGCGTCGACCGCAAGCCAGCACCTTGAAGCGCGCGCGTTCATTCCAGACTGCCCTCTGCCCCGGATGCAAAGGGGGCAACGTCAGTTCCGTCATCCCATTTCAACTTTAGCGCCTTGCCGTCTGCGCCCGTGATTTCGTGCCGCTCGGTGTAGCCGCGCTGCTTGCCCTTGGTCGCCAGATACCAGCGCACCATCTGCGGATCGCCCTTGCGGATTGCGCCTATAGCTTGCGTCTCTGCGAGATCAAGCACGGCCTCGCATTCGTCCCGCCACGCCTGCTGCACGGTCGCGTAGCGGTCGATATACTTGCGCGCCGTGTGCCAGGTGCAGCCAACCTTCTTGGCAATCAGCGACACAATGCCGCCGGTGCCAGGAATCGCCTTGATGAACTGCTCGGCCGTGAAAAGCTCGGTCATGCCCTTTCGTCGTTTCTCGTACTAACCCATACCAAGCGCGCCTCTCTAGCGGTAGACATTGGGGAACGCCCCCCACAGAATGTCTTGCATCTTGCGCTGATCCGCCGATGAGCGCAGCGCCCGGTTCAGTTGCGCCGCGCTGCGTCCCCAGTTCACCCGCCGCCCAAGCGTTCTGGCCGCGTCCAGCACTACGCGCTGGCGTTGTGCAGCGCGTCGACGATCATGCCCAAGTTGCGCGCATTGTGCTTGCGCGC
>CAYVGD010000456.1:0-1808 GCA_964450095.1 uncultured Polaromonas sp. | reverse complement strand
GGTTTTGTTGCCCCGCCAGATAGAGACCCACCGATGCAAAAAGCCAAGCTCATGCTGACCGGCCTCACCTTCCTGGGAATTGCCACGCTCGCCGGCTGCTCGTTTCCGGGGGTCTACAAGATCGACATCCAGCAGGGCAACGTGATTACGCAAGACATGATAGACCAGTTGCGCCCCGGAATGACCCGGCGCCAGGTGCGGTTTATCATGGGCAACCCGATGATCACCGACACCTTCCACGCCAACCGCTGGGATTATCTGTACAGCATCCAGCCCGGCGGCGGTCCGCGCCAGCAGGAACGCATCGGCCTGATCTTCGACGCCAACGACCAGCTGGTCGGCCTGTCCGGCGACTTCCTCCCCGGCACCAGCCGCGACGAGGCGATCCTCGGCAGCGACAGCGGCACCGTGATCGACACCGCCAGCCCTGCGGCTTCGCCCAGCGGCGCACCGGAGCGCCCACGCAACGAGGCAGCGCCGGCCCCCGGCTCGCTGCTGGAGCAGATCCAGCGCGAAGTGGACGAGGTCAAGGCCGTGCCGGTACCGCTGCCCGAGCCGCTGGACATCGACGGCGAGTGAATGCGCCCCACCCACAAAAAAGCCCGACTCAGATGTCGGGCTTTTTTGTGGGTGGGGCATACAGCGCGCTATCCGGCCTCATCATCCTTGTCCCGGGCCACCTTGGCGGCGCGCTGCTTGCGCGCCTCCTTGGGATCGGCGATCAGCGGCCGGTAGATCTCCACCCGCTCGCCGTCCTCCAGCAGCCGCTCCTCGGGACGCGCCACCGCCTTGCCGAAGATACCCATCGGCGCCGTGGCCAGATCCAGCTCCGGAAAGAACCCGGCAATCCCCGAGCGCTCGGCCGCCTCGCGCATGCTGGTGCCACGCGGCACGCTCAGGCGCAGCAGTTTCTGCTTGTCGGCGAGGGCGTAGACCACCTCGACGGCGATGGTGTCAGGCTTATCCATACAGCTGCTTGGCCCTTTGGCAGAAGGCATCCACCATGGTGGTGGCGGCCTGGTTGAACAGCGGCCCGAGGGTGGCCTTGACCAGCGCCCCGGAGTACTCGAAGGACAGATCGAGGGTGATCTTGCAGGCCTTGTCGCTCAGCGCCTGGAACTGCCAGACCCCGTGCAGGGCGCTGAACGGCCCCTGCTCCAGCTTCATGGTGATCGACTCGCCGGGCACCAGCGCGTTGCGGGTGGTGAACTGCTGGCTGATCCCGGCGCGGCCGACCTTGAGGGTCGCGCGCATCAGGTGGTCATTGCTCTCCAGCACCTCGGCGGCCGAGCACCAGGGCAGGAACTGCGGATAGCTGGCCACGTCGTTGACCAGGTCGTAGAGCGCACGGGCCGGATAGGGCAACAGGGCCGAGCGTTGAATGCGGGTGCTCATGGCGCGATGAGGCTCAGAAAAGTGAGCGCGCATTGTCCGAAATTCGCTCCGGCGGCTCAAGCCGGCGGCCGCAGACATGCATGGCGCAGCGCCGGGCAAGTCCTTATAATGCCCAGCCTATGGCTAAACAGAAGAAACACCCCGCCGGGACCATCGCCCTCAACAAGAAAGCCCTGCACGATTACTACATCGAGCAGCGCTTCGAAGCGGGCATCGCCCTGGCCGGCTGGGAAATCAAGAGCCTGCGCGCCGGCAAGGCCCAGCTCACCGACAGCTACGTGCTGCTCAAGGATGGCGAGGCCTGGCTGCTCGGCAGCCACATCACCCCGCTGACCGCCGCCAGCACCCATGTCATCGCCGACCCGACGCGCACCCGCAAGCTGCTGCTGCACAAGAACGAGCTGGGCAAACTG
>CAYVGD010000455.1:0-1825 GCA_964450095.1 uncultured Polaromonas sp. | reverse complement strand
GTCGCTAAGACCCCTGTCGTCGTGCCGCAAGGCGTCGACGTGGCCTTCAAGGAAGACCAGATCAACGTCAAGGGCCCGCAAGGTGCCCTGGCACTGGCCCAGAACGCCCTGGTCACCGTCAAGAACGACGCCGGCAAGCTCACATTCGAGCCTGCCAATGATTCGCGTGAAGCCAATGCCATGAGTGGCACCATGCGTCAGCTGGTCAACAACATGGTCACCGGCGTCACCAAGGGCTTCGAGAAGAAGCTCAACCTGATCGGCGTGGGCTACAAGGCCCAGGCCCAGGGCGCCAAGCTCACGCTGAACGTGGGCTACTCGCACCCCGTGGTGATGGAGATGCCGGCCGGCATCAAGGTGGAGACGCCTTCGCCCACGGAAGTCCTGATCAAGGGTTTCGACCGTCAGCGCGTGGGTCAGATCGCCGCCGAGGTTCGTGCTGTCCGTCCTCCTGAGCCCTACAAGGGCAAGGGCATCCGTTATTCGGATGAGACGGTCACCATCAAAGAAACCAAGAAGAAATAAGGAGCTGCAGCATGTTGACCAAGAAAGAGCAGCGCCTTCGCCGTGCCCGTCAGACGCGCATCCGCATCGCCAAGCAAGGCGTGGCGCGCCTGTCGGTGAACCGCACCAACCTGCACATCTACGCCACCGTGGTTTCCGAAGACGGCACCCGTGTGCTGGCTTCTGCCTCCACTGCCGAAGCCGAGGTTCGCCAGGCTCTGGGCGCAGGCAAGGGCAGCAATGTGGCTGCGGCCCAGACCATTGGCAAGCGCATCGCCGAAAAGGCCAAGGCCGCCGGTGTCGAGAAAGTCGCGTTTGACCGCGCTGGTTTCGCCTACCACGGCCGCGTCAAGGCGCTGGCCGAGGCTGCGCGTGAAGCTGGCTTGCAGTTCTAAGCAGGAATTGAAAAATGGCTAAGTTTCAAGCTAAATCGCAGAACGACGCTCCTGAGGATGGCCTCAAGGAGAAGATGATCGCGGTCAACCGCGTCACCAAGGTCGTCAAGGGTGGCCGCATTCTCGGCTTCGCAGCGCTGACCGTGGTCGGCGACGGCGATGGCCGCGTCGGCATGGGCAAGGGCAAGTCCAAGGAAGTGCCCGCCGCCGTGCAGAAGGCCATGGAAGAAGCCCGCCGCAACATGGTGAAGGTCTCGCTGCGCAGCGGCACCCTCCACCACACCGTGCAGGGCCACCATGGTGCCGCAGTCGTGCAGATGTCCCCCGCCCCCAAGGGCACGGGCATCATCGCCGGCGGCCCCATGCGCGCCATCTTCGAAGTGATGGGCATCACCGACATCGTGGCCAAGAGCCACGGTTCGAGCAACCCCTACAACATGGTGCGCGCCACCATCGACGCTCTGACCAAATCCACGACGCCGGCGGAAATCGCCGCCAAGCGTGGCAAGAGCGTCGAAGAAATCGTCGGCTGAAGGGACATCCCATGACCACCGAAAACAAAGTCAAGGTCCAGCTGGTTCGCAGCCCCATCGGCACCAAGGAGTCGCACCGTGCGACCGTGCGTGGCCTGGGTCTGCGCCGCCTGGGCAGCGTCAGCGAGCTGCAGGACACGCCTGCCGTGCGCGGCATGATCAACAAGATCAGCTACCTGGTCAAAGTTCTCTAAGAGGCGCACACCATGCAATTGAATGGAATCAAGCCCGCAGCGGGTGCCAAGCATGCCAAGCGCCGCGTCGGTCGCGGTATCGGCTCCGGCCTGGGCAAGACCGCCGGTCGTGGCCACAAGGGCCAGAAATCGCGTGCGGGTGGCTACCACAAGGTCGGCTTCGAAGGCGGTCAGATGCCACTGCAGCGTCGCCTGACCA
>CAYVGD010000454.1:0-1832 GCA_964450095.1 uncultured Polaromonas sp. | reverse complement strand
CCCCGCCCCGCTGCGCCTCCGCTTTGGGCGGGCTGCGACGTCCGTTGCCACTGCGCGTTCAGTTCGGCGAAGGTCGAGCCCTGCCGCCGCATGCCTTCGTCGCTCAGGTCGTCGCCAAGGTCCTCGCTCCGCCGCCCGCCCCCAGCGAACGGGGTGTGGCCCCCGGCCGATTTCTGGTACCCCAGCATGAGGCCGGGGGCCACACCCCGCTCGCTGCCGCCAGAGCTTCGGCGCACCCAGACCCTCTCCCTCCCCCCGCCCAGCCTCACACACCCACCTGCAAAGCAAAACCGCCCCGAAGGGCGGCTTTTCCATCAGGCAGGCATCGAACTCACATCCGCTCGAAGATGGCGGCAATGCCCTGGCCGCCGCCGATGCACATGGTCACCAGCGCATAACGGCCCTGCACCCGCTGCAGCTCGTGCAGCGCCTTGACCGTGATCAACGCGCCCGTGGCACCGATCGGGTGGCCCAGCGAAATGCCCGAGCCGTTCGGGTTCACCTTGGCCGGGTCCAGGCCCAGCTCTTTCGTCACGGCACAGGCTTGTGCGGCGAAGGCCTCGTTGGCCTCGATCACGTCCAGGTCGTTCACCGACAGACCCGTGCGCTTGAGCACCGCCTGCGTGGCCGAGATCGGGCCCACGCCCATGTACTTGGGGTCCAGGCCCGTGTGCGCGTAACCCACCAGGCGCGCCAGCGGCTTGGCGCCCCTGGCCTGGGCGGCCTGGGCGTCCATCAGGACCAAGGCGGCCGCGGCGTCGTTGATGCCCGAGGCGTTGCCAGCGGTCACCGTGCCGTTTTCCTTGATGAACACCGCCTTGAGCTTGGAGAAATCCTCGGCCTTGGCACCAGCGCGGAAATGCTCGTCGGTGGCATAGGCCACCTCGCCCTTCTTGCTCTTGAGCATGACGGGCACGATCTGGTCCCTGAAATGACCTGCCGCGGTGGCCTTTTCGGCGCGGTTGTGGCTTTCCACGGCCAGGGCGTCCTGCATTTCGCGCGTGATGCCGTATTTGGCCGCCACGTTCTCGGCGGTCACGCCCATGTGGATGCCGTGGAAGGGGTCGTGCAGCGCACCGACCATCATGTCCACGATCTTGGCATCGCCCATGCGCGTGCCCCAGCGCTGCGTGAGGTTGGCGTACGGCCCGCGGCTCATGTTCTCGGCACCGCCGGCGATCGCCACGTCGCAGTCGCCCAGCGCCACGGCTTGCGCGGCCGACACGATGGCCTGCAGGCCCGAGCCGCACAGTCGGTTGACGTTGAACGCGGGCGTGGCCTCGGCGCAGCCGCCGTTCAGGGCCGCCACACGCGACAGATACATGTCGCGCGGCTCGGTGTTGACCACGTGGCCGAACACCACATGGCCCACGTCCTTCCCCTCAACCTGCGCGCGTGCCAGCGCTTCGCGCACGACGAGCGCGGCCAGTTCGGTGGGCGGTGTGTCCTTGAGGCTTCCGCCAAAGGTTCCGATGGCGGTGCGTACCCCGCTGACGACGACGACTTCACGGCTCATGGTGTCTCTCCTCCTGTTGTTTGAAATGTAGCCGGCCAGTGTTGGGGGCCTGGGCTACGTGGGGCTGACAAAGTGCTTTGGGTGACACTTCTGTTTTGTAGTTCCTAAGTATTCATTCGGGTGGGTTGGGCTCACCGGGGCTTGATTCTGGCGGGTCTGGGCTTGGGCTTCCTGGCTCCGCGAATGTCCCCCGGGCCCTCGGCCCTCCTCCCTTTTTCGCTGCGCCAGGCAACCCAAGCCAGCGAACTGGCGATGACCGTGGCGCGCTCTCCGTGTATTCCTCGGTCCAGCCGGAGCCTGGGGTGGTTGCCGCCCT
>CAYVGD010000453.1:0-1836 GCA_964450095.1 uncultured Polaromonas sp. | reverse complement strand
CCCAAGCACGTGCAGCAACTGGTGGAGGAAAACCACCTGCGCTGGGACAGCCTGGGCGAATTCCTCGCCCTGGCCGTGTCGTTTGAAGACCTGGGGCTCAAGAACAACAACCCGCGCGCCAAGCTGCTGGCCAGGACCCTGGACGCTGCCACCGGCAAGCTGCTGGACAACCGCAAGTCGCCCAGCCCCAAGACCGGCGAACTGGACAACCGCGGCAGCCAGTTCTACCTGGCCCTGTACTGGGCGCAGGAGCTGGCCGCCCAGACCGAGGACGCCGACCTGGCGGCCAAGTTCGGTGCGCTGGCCAAGCAGCTCGCCGACAAGGAAGCGGCCATCGTGGCGGAACTGCAGGCTGTGCAGGGCAAGCCGGTCGACATTGGCGGCTACTACAAGCCCGATGCGGACAAGCTTGAGTCGGTGATGCGCCCCAGCAAGACCTTCAACGACCTGTTGGCCAGCGTCGCTGCCTGAGCGGCCCAAGCCCAGGCCTCAACCTCCCTGCCTGGCAGGGAGGTTTTTTTTCGTCCGACGCAAGCGGTGGCTGCAGCCCGTGATCGTGGGGCTTCAGGCTTTCAGCGCCACAGGGGCGCAGCCTTGAGCCTGAAGCCCGGCTGGATGCCGCGCTTGGCGAACCAGCCCTGGTTCATCTCCAGCACGTAGCGCACCGGCGCCTTGGAGCAGTGAGACTGCAGCGACTGCGGTTTCATGTCGGCGAGGTTCACGATGGTGCCGTCATCGCCGATGAAGGCCGCCGTGAGCGGGATCAGCGTGTTCTTCATCCAGAAGCACTGCTCCGAGGCCTGCTCGAAGACGAAGAGCATGCCCTCGTTGGCCGGCATCTCCTGGCGGTGCATCAGCCCGGTGGCCCGCTGCTCAGAGGTGGAGGCCACCTGGGCCTGGATCAGGTGCATTCCGGCCGCGATCTGGATGCGGGGCAACTGCAGCTGCGGCTGTCCGTCGGCTCGCGCCGGGACGCCGGACAGGGCCAGCAGGCCGGCGAGGAGGGTCAAAAGCAGGACGCGGGCGGTGTGGGGCATGGGGGGTCAGGCCGGTGTGGGTGCGGGTGGAAAGCCGGCCCGCCGGCAGCACGGGGCGTTGGATGGGCTGGCTAGAATGAATCCGATTATTTCGCAGCCAACCACGGAGACAGCCCGCATGTATCAGCACATCCAGGTGCCCACCCAGGGCCAGAAGATTTCGGTCAATGCCGACATGTCGCTCAATGTGCCCGACGAGCCGGTCATTCCCTACATCGAGGGGGACGGAACCGGGGTGGACATCACCCCAGTGATGCTCAAGGTGGTGGACGCGGCGGTGGCCCGGGCCTACAAGGGCCAGCGCAAGATCCACTGGATGGAGGTGTATGCCGGCGAGAAGTCGACCCGCATCTATGGCCCCGACGTCTGGCTGCCTGAGGAAACCCTGCACGCCGTGCGCGACTACGTGGTCTCGATCAAGGGGCCGCTGACCACGCCGGTGGGCGGCGGCATCCGCTCGCTGAACGTGGCGCTGCGCCAGGAACTCGACCTGTACGTGTGCCTGCGCCCGGTGCAGTACTTCAAGGGCGTGCCGTCGCCGCTGAAGGAGCCTGAGAAGACCCACATGGTGATCTTCCGTGAAAACTCAGAGGACATCTACGCCGGCATCGAATACGAGGCCGAGAGCGACAAGGCCAAGAAGCTCATCCGCTTCTTGCAGGAAGAGATGGGCGTGCGCAAGATCCGCTTCCCCCAGACTTCGGGCATCGGCATCAAGCCTGTCTCGCGCGAAGGCACTGAGCGCCTGGTGCGCAAGGCCATCCAGTACGCCATCGACAACGACAAGCCCAGCGTGACC
>CAYVGD010000452.1:0-1838 GCA_964450095.1 uncultured Polaromonas sp. | reverse complement strand
GCAAAGTTGGGCCGCTCAAAGAAAGCGAGGAAGACATGCTTATCACTGACGTGACGAAAGAGATGCTGGAAGCGGAGCGGCCCGATCTGGTGGCTGCCCTCCGCGAGGCTGCCCCGGTGGCGAAGCCGGACGAAGCTAAGCCCGTGCAGGCGACTGGCATGAGCGAGGCTGAGCGGACGGAATTTGAAGCGCTGAAGGTGCGCGCCCGCAAGGCCGACGCCAAGGACATCGTGACCGCGAAGCTCAGCGAGGCCAATTTGCCGGAGCCCGCGCAGAAGATCGTGCTGGCGCATTTCGCGGAAGCCGAGTGTGCCGACCCCGCCGTATTCACGCCGCTGGTTGAGACTGAGATCGCCACCGTCAAGGGCGCGTTCGAGAGCTACAAGCCGGCGGGCGTCGTGCGCGGCATCGGCCCGGAGCCGAAGGTCGAGAGCGGGGCGCAGACGGTCAACGTCTCGCAGGTCATGGCCGAGAGCATGGGCCTCGCCAAGCCTGCCGCCGAGAGCAAGTAAGAACACCAGGGCGTGAGAAGCCCAGAAGGAGCAGAAGACAATGGCACTGTCCTATCAGTGGAAGTGGCAGCGAGGCCAGCGCCTCACCGCCAAGTTCAACAACGGCACCACCGCCCTGGGCGAGACCTTTGCGCCGGTCATTCTGAGCAGCAACCTGCTCGAACTGCCGACCGCAGGGGCTGAGCTTTTGGGCGTCGTGGAAGCCAACGCGGGCGCCAGCGAGACCGGGCTGGCAGTCATCATCTCGGATGACATCTTTGAGGTACAAATCAAGGCTGAGGTTGACCTGGCCCTCGGCGATGCGGTAGCTGTAGAAGCCGACGGCTCGGTCGACGCTGCGGGCGCGGGCGAAAGCGTTTGCGGCCACGTCGTTGACTACGACCCGGCCACGGGCGGCATCGCTCACATCAAGGCCAGCTTTGGCGGCCTGCGGGCGGCTCTGGGTGGCGAGGAAATCCTGGCCATTCTGGCAGCCGAGACCGACGGGACCGCTGGCGCTGACAAGATCGGCGCGACGCCCATCACCGGCGTCGGCACCGCCAACACCGACACCGTGCAGGAAATCCTGGAGGCCTTTGACGCCAAGCTCAAGGCCACTACCGACGCGGCTGCTGGCGCTGATTATGTGGGCATGACGGCCATCGCCGAGGCTGGCGCGGCTACCACCGTGCAGGGCGTTGTGGAGGGCCTCGTGGCCGCGCTCAAGGCCGTCACCGACGGCGCAGCCGGCGCGGACGTCATTGGCGCCACGCCTATCACGCAGACCGGCGCTGCCAACAGCGTGCAGGAAATCCTCGAAGCCCTCGTGGCTGCACTCGTGGCCGTCACTGACGGGTCCAGCGGTGCTGACCTGATCGGAGCTACGGCCATCGCCACACTCGGAGCGGCTGCCACCGTGCAGGCACAGCTGGAGGCCATCATGGCCCAGATCGGCGACGTCTCGCAGCTTGAGACCACCGACAAGACGCTCGTGGGTGCCCTCAACGAGATCCACACGTAGGGACGATACCCTGACCGGAGCGATTGAACGAAAGGAATAGAGTGACAATGGCTGAGAAGCTTGTACATGACATCACCGGGTCCAGGGCGTCCTTCGTCGAAGGCTTCCGCCGCTTCGACCCGTGGGCGGAGAGCTACACTCCCCGCAATCCCGAACTCTTCCAGTCCGCCGCGCAGGCCCTCGCCGCCGGCCGGCTGGTCGAAGCCGGGTTCATCCTCAACCAGGGCGGCGGTCTCCATGAGGCCATGGGTGCTGATGACCTGCCCGTCCTCCTGGGCGCCACCATCCGCACCAACACGCCCGAAGAATTCGCCAAGGAGATCGAC
>CAYVGD010000451.1:0-1843 GCA_964450095.1 uncultured Polaromonas sp. | reverse complement strand
CCTGGGGCGGGTTCTTCAGCAGCTCGATGACCTCGGCCACCTGCTTGGCCGACAGCGGCAGCGGGGGGATGCCGAGGGCGGCGCGCTCGGCCACGTGGGTCCGGTAGGTCTGCAGAAAGTCGCTCATGGTTTTCTCCTCAAAAAGTCGGAACGGTCATGGGGGGACAGCGGCGCCCTGGGGGCCGGGCTGTCCCTCGGAATCGTGGAAATAGGCCTGCGCCTCGGGCGGCAGGCGGGCACCGGTGCGGTGCGCGCGCTCCAGCAACTGCCAGTAATAGCGGTAGCTGGCACGGTCGTGCAGCTGGCCCTTGAAGCTCACCGGCGCCCAGTCTGCGGCCTGCGCGGCCTGCATCAGCTCGGTAGCGGCCTCGATCTCCGCCTGCTGCGGCGCAAAGGCCGCCAGGATGGGCCGGATCTGCGCGGGATGGATGCTCCACATGCGCGTGTAGCCCAACTCGCGCGCGGCGCGCGTGGCCGCACGCTCCATGGCGGCAGCGTCGCTGAACTCAGTGACCACGCAATGCGAGGGCACCTTGCCGTGCGCATGGCAGGCGCTGGAGATCTCCAGCTTGGCACGCAGCACCAACGGGTGCGTGAACTGGCCGGCAGAGCCCATGGCATCCGAGCCGATGGCGCCGTGGTGGCTAGAGACGAAATCCATCAGGCCGAAGCTGATGGACTGCACCCGCGGATGGGAGGCGATGTCAAAGGCGTGGTGCACGGCGCGGGCCGACTCCACCAGCACGTGGATGGGCAAATCCGCCGCGGCGCCGCCCAGGGCGTTCAGCGCAGCATCGACCTGCTGCACGTCGGCCAGCGACTCCACCTTCGGGATCATCAGGTGGCACAGCCGGTGCGCGGCCTGGCCCGCGATCACCGCCAGGTCGGATCCGAAGGCCGGATGGTCAACCGGGTGGATGCGCACGGCGACGCGGCAGCGCTCGTTGGCGGCCAGCGCCAGGGACACCACCAGCGCCGCATGCTCGGCCTCGCCGCCCACGGGGGCGCCGTCCTCGCAGTCCAGCGTGACGTCAAAAACGCAGGCGCCGAACTCCTCATGCATCTCGGCCTGCAATTGCAGGCTCTTGCGCATGCGCAGTTCGACGCCGCTGTAGTGGTCGCACACGGGCAGCAGGCCGGAGACGGCCTGCGCGTCGAGGAGAACGTCGCGGGGGTGCTTCATTCCCATCGCTGGCGGAGGCGGGGCGTTCGGTGGCTGCCGGGCGGCCAAGGGTGTTGCCGGTTTACAGCAGGTGGGCCACGCCCGCCTGCTCGTCCTGCAGTTCCTTGAGGGTCTTGTTGATGCACTCCTGCGAGAAGGCATCGATCTCCAGGCCTTCCACGACCTTGTACTCGCCGCCCACGCAGGTCACGGGGAAGCCGAACATGACGTCCTTGGGAATGCCATACCAGCCCTGGCTGGGGATGCCCATGGTGACCCACTCGCCGTTGGTGCCCAGGGCCCAGTCGCGCATGTGGTCGATGGCGGCATTGGCGGCCGAGGCGGCCGAGGACAGGCCACGGGCCTCGATGATGGCGGCGCCGCGCTTGCCCACGGTGGGCAGAAACACGTCTTTGTTCCAGGCGTGGTCGTTGATCATGTCCTTGACCGAGGCGCCGTCGATGGTGGCGAAACGGTAGTCGGCATACATGGTGGGCGAGTGGTTGCCCCACACGGCCAGCTTCTTGATGGACGAAACGGCCTTGCCGGTCTTGGCGGCCAGCTGGCTGGCGGCACGGTTGTGGTCCAGGCGCAGCATGGCGGTGAAGTTGCCGGGCTGGAGGTCCGGGGCCGACTTCATGGCGATGTAGGCGTTGGTGTTGGCGGGGTTGCCGACCACCA
>CAYVGD010000450.1:0-1852 GCA_964450095.1 uncultured Polaromonas sp. | reverse complement strand
GGCGAGCACTTCCGCGTGTTCCCCATCTCCAACTGGACGGAGCTGGACGTGTGGCAATACATCGAGCGCGAGCAGATCGAGCTGCCCGCCCTTTACTTCGCCCACCAGCGGCGTGTCGTCGAGCGCAAGGGCCTTCTGGTGCCGGTGACCGAACTGACCCCGCCGCGAGAGGGCGAGCAGGTGGTTGAAAAGACCGTGCGTTTTCGCACCGTGGGCGACATCACCTGCACCTGCCCGGTGGAAAGCCCGGCCGCCAGCGCGGCCGAGATCGTGCTCGAAACCCTGTCCGCTGACGTGAGCGAACGCGGCGCCACCCGCATGGACGACAAGACCTCGGATGCGTCCATGGAAAAGCGCAAAAAAGAGGGGTATTTCTGATGAGCACCGCCGTTCTGGACCAACCCCCCTCGCTCGACCTGGGCGCGGCCCTGCGCTTTGTCACCTGCGGCAGCGTGGACGACGGCAAGAGCACCCTGATCGGGCGCCTGCTGGTCGATTCGCGCGCCGTGCTGCAGGACCAGCTCGCCAGCGTGGAGCGCAGCGGCCAGGTGGACCTGGCGCTGCTCACCGACGGTCTGCAAGCCGAGCGCGAGCAGGGCATCACCATCGATGTGGCCTACCGCTACTTCAACACCGCCCGGCGCAAGTTCATCATCGCCGATGCGCCCGGCCATGAGCAGTACACCCGCAACATGGTCACTGCCGCCTCCAGCGCCGACGCTGCCGTGGTGCTGGTGGACGCGACCAAGCTGCGCTGGCAGGAGCCGCTGCCCGAACTGCTGCCCCAGACCCGCCGCCATTCGCTGCTGGTCAAGCTGCTGCGCGTGCCCTTCGTCGTGTTCGCCGTGAACAAGCTCGACGCGGTGACCGACCCCGCCCTGGCGTTTGCGCACATCGCCGCAGCGCTGCGGCAGTTCGCCCAGGACGCCGGCATCGCCGCACAGGCCATCGTGCCGATTTCGGCCCTGGTCGGCCACAACGTGGTGGACGCCCGGCCCGGCTGGTGCGGCTACCAGGGCCCCAGCCTGCTGAGCCTGCTGGAGGGCTTGTCCGCCGCCCGCGACGAGCGCGACCAGCCGCTGGCCCTGCCTGTTCAGTGGGTGGAGAAATTCCATGCCAGCAGCGACACCTCCCAGGGCCGCCGCGTGTTCTGGGGCCGCGTGGCCACAGGCATCGCCAAGGCAGGCCAGGCCGTGACGGTGCTGCCCGGCGGCCAGAGCGCCGTGGTGGCTGAAGTGCTGGACCACGCCCGCCTTCCGCAGACGGTGGCGGCCGGGCACAGCGCCGGCCTGATCCTGGACCGCGAACTGGACGTCTCCCGCGGCGACACCCTGGTGGCCCAGGACGCGGGCCCTGCAGCGCAGCGCCAGCTGCGCGCCACGCTGGCCTGGATGGACGACGAGCCGCTGGTGCCCGGGCGCCTCTACTGGGCGCTGCACGGCCACCGCTGGGTCAAGGCCAAGGTCACGCGCATCGTGCACCAGCTGGACATCCACAGCCTCCAGACGCGGGAAGCCGCCCAGCTCGAGCCCAACGCCATCGGCTCGGTGGAACTGGCACTGCAGGAGCCGCTGGCGGTGCGGCCGTATGCCGAATCGCGCGCCCTGGGCGCGCTGGTGCTGGTCGACACGGCCACCCACAAAACCTCGGCGGCCGTGCTGGTCGAACGCGCCTGAGACGGCAGAGCCGACAGGGCCTAAAATTCAGGGTTTTCACCGTTACAGCCGACTCAACATGACTCACGTTGTCTCCGACGCCTGCATCCGCTGCAAATACACTGACTGCGTGGACGTGTGTCCCGTGGACTGCTTCCGCGAAGGCCCGAACATGCTGGTGATCGACCCGGACGAGT
>CAYVGD010000449.1:0-1886 GCA_964450095.1 uncultured Polaromonas sp. | reverse complement strand
GCGACCCCCCCTGCCCGCTCAGAGCGGCGCGCACATGAGCGCCCCCCCTTCCCCCAACGCCGCGCGCGGCACTTCGGCCCAGGCCGCAGCAGAGCCGGCCAAGAAGGTTTTCATCAAGACCTTCGGCTGCCAGATGAACGAGTACGACTCGGGCAAGATGTCCGACGTGCTTGGCGCCGCCGAAGGCTACGAGCCCACCGACGACCCGGAGCAGGCCGACCTGATCCTCTTCAACACCTGCTCGGTGCGCGAAAAAGCCCAGGAGAAGGTGTTCTCCGACCTGGGCCGCGTCAAGCACCTGAAGGAAAAGGGCGTGCTCATCGGCGTGGGCGGCTGCGTGGCCAGCCAGGAGGGCGAGGCCATCGTGGCCCGCGCGCCCTACGTCGACGTGGTGTTCGGCCCCCAGACGCTGCACCGCCTGCCGCAGCTGCTTGAAGCCCGCCGGCGCGAGCAGCGGCCGCAGGTGGACATCAGCTTCCCCGAGATCGAGAAGTTCGACCACCTGCCGCCGGCGCGCAAGGACGGGCCCGCCGCTTTCGTCTCCATCATGGAAGGCTGCTCCAAGTTCTGCAGCTACTGCGTGGTGCCCTACACGCGCGGCGACGAGGTCTCGCGCCCCCTGGACGACGTGCTGGTGGAGATCGCCGAGCTGGCCGACCAGGGCGTCAAGGAAGTCACGCTGCTGGGGCAAAACGTGAACGCCTACCGCGGCGCCATGGGCAGCACGGCCGAGATCGCCGACTTTGCGCTGCTGATCGAATGCGTGGCCGACATCCCGGGCATCGAGCGCATCCGCTACACCACCAGCCATCCCAACGAGTTCACGCAGCGGCTCATCGACGTTTATGCGCGCGTGCCCAAGCTGGTCAACCACCTGCACCTGCCGGTGCAGCACGGCAGCGACAAGATCCTCATGGCCATGAAGCGCGGCTACACGGCCATGGAATACAAGAGCACCATCAGGAAGCTGCGCGCCATCCGGCCTGACCTGGCCATGAGCAGCGACTTCATCGTGGGCTTTCCGGGCGAGACCGAGGACGACTTCACCCGCCTGATGAAGCTGGTGGAGGACGTGGGCTACGACACCTCGTTTTCCTTCATCTTCAGCCCCAGGCCCGGCACGCCCGCGGCCAACCTGGCCGACGACACGCCGCATGAGGTCAAGCACCGCCGCCTCTTGCACCTGCAAAAAGTCCTGGACGACAGCGTGCGCGCCATCAGCGCCAGCCGCCAGGGCACGGTGCAGCGCATCCTGGTCGAAGGCCCTTCGCGCAAGGACGCCAGCGAGCTGATGGGCCGCACCGAGTGCAATCGGGTGGTGAACTTCAAGGGCTCGGAGCGCCTGATCGGCCAGATGATCGACGTGCGCATCACCGAGGCCATGCAGCGCGCCCTGCGCGGCGAAGTGCTCACTCGCCAGGACTGAAGGAGGCGACATGGCGCGCGGGCCGCACACCGTCCTGCCCGACGCCCTGACTGCCCCCCTCACGGAAGAGCTGCCCCAGCCGTCCACGGCGGCGCCCACCGCGGGCGACCTGCGCGGGCCAGGCCCGGCAGGGGCCTTCGCCGATCTCCCACCCCCGGCCCCGCCGCGGCCAGGCCACTGGCTGCAGCGCTGGTCCTTTGGCCGGCTGCTGGTGCTGGCTTTCCTGCTGTTCGCTTTGCTGCTGGGCGCGTTCTCGCTGCAGGCGCTGTCCACGCTGGAAGAGCTCACCCTGCAAAGCCGCCAGGGCACGCTGCAGTCGCTGCAGCTGAGCAGCCAGGCGCAGTCCCTGGCCGAGCGCAGCCTGGCGCTCGAGCGCAGCGCCCGCCAATCGGTGGTGCTGGAAGACCGGGCGCTGCGACAGCGCTTCGAGGCCGAGGCCGAGGACCTCGAGCGCACCGTG
>CAYVGD010000448.1:0-1894 GCA_964450095.1 uncultured Polaromonas sp. | reverse complement strand
GTTCTCCGTCTCGCCCGTGGTGGCGGGCCTGGTCTACGTGCTGGTGTTCGGCGCGCAGGGCTGGCTGGGGCCGTGGCTGGCCGAACACGACATCAAGATCGTGTTCGCCGTGCCGGGCATCATCCTGGCCACCGTGTTCGTGACCTTTCCCTTCATCGCACGCGAGCTCATCCCGCTGATGCAGGCGCAAGGCAACGAAGAAGAGCAGGCCGCCATCGTGCTGGGCGCCACTGGCTGGCAGACCTTCTGGCACGTGACCCTGCCCAACATCAAGTGGGGCCTGATCTACGGCGTCATCCTCTGCAACGCACGCGCCATGGGCGAGTTCGGCGCGGTGTCGGTGGTCTCGGGCCACATCCGCGGCCAGACCAACACCATGCCGCTGCACGTGGAGATCCTCTACAACGAATACCAGTCGGCCGCCGCGTTCGCCGTGGCGTCGTTGCTGGCGCTGCTGGCCCTGGTGACGCTGGCCATCAAGACCTGGGTCGAGTGGCGCCATGAGCGCGAATTGCGCGCCGCAGCCGAAATGCCCCCTGAGCGACCCGCCCTGGTGCCCGGACTGGCCCCTTCCGGGGGCGCATTAGGCTGAGGCCCCCGCGCGCCGCAACCGCCTGCCCCTACCCCTGCACCCCCAGCCCCGACGGGCGAGCAAGCCAACACAAAGACACGCCATGAGCATTGAAATCCGCGACGTCTCCAAGCGCTTCGGCGACTTCCACGCGCTGCGCAACGTGAACCTGGACATTGGGTCGGGCGAACTGATTGCCCTGCTGGGTCCCTCGGGCTGCGGCAAGACCACGCTGCTGCGCATCATCGCGGGCCTGGAAACCGCCGACCAGGGCAGCATCCTGTTTTCGGGCGAAGACACCACCGACGTGCACGTGCGCGAGCGGCAGGTGGGCTTCGTGTTCCAGCATTACGCGCTGTTCCGCCACATGACCGTGTTCGAGAACGTGGCCTTCGGCTTGCGCGTCAAGCCCAGGAGCCAGCGCCCGAGCGAGGCGCAGATCAAGGCCAAGGTGATGGACCTGCTCAAGCTGGTGCAGCTGGACTGGATCGCTGACCGCTATCCCTCGCAGCTCTCGGGCGGCCAGCGGCAGCGCATCGCGCTGGCCCGGGCCCTGGCGGTGGAGCCCAAGGTGCTGCTGCTGGACGAGCCCTTCGGCGCGCTGGACGCCAAGGTGCGCAAGGAGCTGCGCCGCTGGCTGCGCCGGCTTCACGACGAGCTGCACGTGACCAGCATCTTCGTGACGCACGACCAGGAGGAAGCCCTGGAGGTGGCTGACCGCGTGGTGCTGATGAACGCGGGCAACATCGAGCAGGTGGGCACGCCCCAGCAGGTGTGGGATCACCCGGCCAGCCCGTTCGTCTATGGCTTCCTGGGCGACGTGAACCTGTTCCACGGCCGCGCGCACGAGGGCTTGCTGCACCTGGAGGGCATGGCGCTGGACACGCCCGAACACAGCCAGGCCAAGAACGCCCAGGCGTTCGCCTACGTGCGGCCGCACGACCTGGCGGTGGAGCGCTACACGCCGGGTGCGACCGGCATCGTGGCCGAGCTGCAGCGCGCCATCGTGGTGGGCCCGATCGCCCGCCTGGAGCTCTGGCCGGAGAACCCGAGCCAGCCCGACGGGCACGATCCGCTGATCGAGGCGCAGATGGCCGCAGAGCGCTTTGCAGCGCTGGGCTTGAAGGAAGGCGACAAGCTGGTGGTCTCGCCTCGCAAGGCGCGGGTGTTCCTGCAGAGCTGAGCTACCGGCCAGTTCGCGAGTTCTTGCGTGGGCTGGTTTGCGGCCTGCCTTGCGGGTGCAGGTGCGGGTGCGTCGCGGCAGCTGAGCGGCAGCTGAGCGGCAGCTGAGCGGCAGCTGAGCGGCAGCTGAGCGGCAGCTGA
>CAYVGD010000447.1:0-1901 GCA_964450095.1 uncultured Polaromonas sp. | reverse complement strand
GGAGGGAGAGTTGTGTGTCTGTGAGTTGATGGAGGCTCTCCAGCAGTCGCAGCCGAAAATTTCCCGCCATCTGAGTCAGTTGCGTCAGGTTGGCCTGCTGCTGGACCGTCGCCAAGGTCAGTGGGTCTTCTATCGTTTGCACCCGCTGCTTAATGACTGGATGCGCAATATTCTCAGAGACACGCTTGAACACTGCCCTCAATTACTGGAGCAGCCCTTGTTGAGGTTGCATGGGATGAGTGCACGCCCGTCGCAAGGGGGCAGCCTCTGCGAGAAGGAAATGACGGTATGACAAAGATTTTGAAAGACCTCCCTAACATCGTTTCGGACCAGTTTCGGTGCCCTGATACAACGGCCTTGACCCGTTCATCGGGTGATCATGCGCCCAGAATTTTGTTGCTGTATGGTTCCCTGCGTCAGCGCTCCTTCAGTCGTCTGGCTACAGAGGAAGCTGCACGTCTATTACAGGCGATGGGCGCTGAAACGCGCATCTTCAACCCCAGCGGATTGCCGTTGCCGGATGACAGCGATGAAAACCACCCCAAGGTGCGAGAGTTGCGCGAGCTGGTGCAATGGTGTGAAGGGATGGTGTGGTGCTCGCCGGAGCGCCACGGTGCCATGACCTCCGTCATGAAGGCGCAGATCGACTGGATTCCGCTCAGCATCGGGGCTGTTCGTCCGACCCAGGGCAAAACCCTGGCCGTGATGCAGGTGTGCGGCGGTTCTCAGAGCTTCAATGCGGTCAATCAGATGCGGATTCTGGGACGCTGGATGCGGATGGTCACCATCCCGAACCAGTCCTCAGTGGCCAAGGCGTTCATGGAGTTTGATGACAATGACCGCATGAAGCCCTCGCCTTATTACAATCGTATCGTCGATGTGATGGAAGAGCTGATGAAGTTTACATTGCTGACACGGGGTTGCAGCGACTATCTCACTGATCGCTATTCCGAGCGGGTGGAAAGTGCCGAGCAGCTATCAGCCCGTGTCAATCAGCGATCAATATAAGGAGTCGGTAAACGAATGGGCATCTTTGAACGCTACATGACCCTTTGGGTCGCGCTTTGTATTGGCGCAGGGGTGATACTGGGCAACCTGATGCCCAGTGTGTTCGGTGCTATTGCAGGGCTGGAGTTCGCTCACGTCAATCTGGTGGTGGCACTGTTTATCTGGGTGATGATCTACCCGATGATGGTGCAGATCGACTTCAGTTCGATCAAGGATGTAGGCAAGAAGCCGAAAGGGCTGATGCTCACTTTGATCATCAACTGGTTGATCAAGCCCTTCACCATGGCTGCCCTGGGTTGGCTGTTCTTTCGTGTGATTTTCGCAGATTGGGTCGATCCGCAAAGTGCCGGGGAATATATCGCCGGTATGATTTTGCTGGGCGTCGCGCCCTGTACCGCAATGGTGTTCGTTTGGAGTCAGCTGACCAAAGGCGATGCCAACTACACACTGGTGCAGGTGTCGGTGAACGATATCATCATGATCTTTGCGTTTGCGCCGATTGCCGCATTTTTACTGGGTGTCAGCGATATCCATGTGCCTTGGGAGACGCTGCTGCTGTCGGTCGTGCTCTACGTGGTGTTACCGCTGGCAGCCGGTGCCTGGACTCGCCATCGATTGGAGCGTAAAGGCGATGGAGAGCGTCTGGCGCGTTTTCTCCACACCCTCAAACCCTGGTCGATACTGGGCCTTCTCGCGACGGTGGTGCTGTTGTTCGGGTTTCAGGCAGAAACCATTATCGCCCAGCCTCAGACAATCGGCTTGATCGCCATCCCGCTGTTAATTCAGACCTACGGTATCTTCGTGATCGCGTACGCAGCCGCGTACTGGTTACGGCTACCCCATAACGTGGCGGCCCCCGCCTGCATGATTGGCACTTCAAACTTTTTTGAATT
>CAYVGD010000446.1:0-1904 GCA_964450095.1 uncultured Polaromonas sp. | reverse complement strand
TCGCTGTGGTGCGTGTTGAACACCGGGTGCGTGAGGAAGGCGCTGGTGCGCGCCAGCGCGGCCGGAATGCGCGGCCGCGCACCGGCCTCCATGTCTTCCACGCGGGGCAGCGCCTGGCCCTCCAGGGCAAACACCTGCCACAGCAGCGCAAGGTCTTCGCGGGTGGTGGTCTCGTCCAGCGTCACACCCACGCGGCCGCTGCCGTCGGTGCGCAGGTTGGCGCCCTGCGCGAGCGCGCGCGCCGCCAGTGCCTGGGCGCGCTCGGCGCCCACCTGGAAGCTCAGGGTGTCGAAGAACTCCGCGTGCTCGGGGGTGTAGCCCATGCCGTGCAGGCCCTCGGCCAGCAGGGCGGTGAAGGTGGCCACGCGCCGGGCGATGCGCCGCAGCCCGTCGGGCCCGTGGTAGACCGCGTACATGCTGGCCACCACCGCGGGCAGCACCTGCGCGGTGCAGATGTTGGAGGTGGCCTTCTCGCGGCGGATGTGCTGCTCGCGCGTCTGCAGCGCCAGGCGGTAGGTCGGCTGGCCGTGCGCGTCCACGCTCACGCCCACCAGGCGCCCGGGCATGGAGCGCTTGAACTCGTCGCGGCACGCCAGGTACGCCGCGTGCGGGCCGCCATTGCCCATGGGCATGCCAAAGCGCTGCGTGCTGCCGACCACGATGTCGGCGCCGGCGCCGGGATGGCCATTCGCGCCGCCGCCATCCCACTCGCCCGGGGGCTTGAGCAGGCACAGCGCCAGCAGGTCGGCCGCCACGATGTAGGCCGCGCCCTTGGCGCGCACCTTCAGGGTGTCGCCGGTGTCCTGGCCCAGCCGGCCGGTCGTGGAGGGGTACTGCTCCAGCACGGCGAAGTAGTCGTCGCCCTCGATCAGCCGATCCCATTCGGCCTGGCTGTGGGCGATGCGCACCTCGATGCCCAGCGGGCGGGCGCGCGTCTGGATCACCTCGAGGGTCTGCGGATGCGCATCGCCCGCCACGATGAACACCTGCCCCTTGGCCTTGACGCTGCGCCGCGCCAGGGTCATGGCCTCGGCGGCGGCGGTGGCCTCATCGAGCATGGAGGCGTTGGCGATCGGCATGCCGGTGAGGTCGCACACCATGGTCTGGAAGTTCACCAGGGCTTCCATGCGGCCCTGCGAGATCTCGGCCTGGTAGGGCGTGTAGGCGGTGTACCAGGCGGGGTTTTCCAGGATGTTGCGCAGGATCACCGTGGGCGTGTGCGTGCCGTGGTAGCCCTGGCCGATGAAGCTCTTGAACACCTTGTTCAGGCCGGCCATCTGTTGGAGCTCGGCCAGGGCCTGGGCCTCGCCGATCGCCGGCGGAATGGCCATCTCCGTGCGCCGCGCGATCGAGGCGGGCACCACGCTTTCAATCAGCGCACGTCGCGAGGGCTCGCCGATCACGGCCAGCATGCGGGCCTCGTCGTCCGGCGTGATGCCGACGTGGCGGGCGATGAATTCCTCTGGGTTCTCCAGGTCGCGCAGGGGAGGGTGGGCAGGCATCAGCATGGGGGCCTCGGTCTGAATGAAAGCGGGGTTGTGTGCAGAAAACCATCACGGCCGGCAGGCCGCGGCGCGGGCAGGCTGCGCCGGGGCAGGGGTGTGGCCGGGGCCACAGGTTCAGGCGTTGGTGAACGCCTTGTAGGCGGCTTCGTCCATCAGCGCGTCGAGCTGGCCGGGGTTGGACAGCTTGACCTTGAAGAACCAGCCTGCGCCCAGCGGGTCGCTGTTGGCCAGGGCCGGGTCGGCGCGCAGGGCTTCGTTGACTTCCAGCACCTCGCCGGTGGCGGGCATGTACACGTCGGCGGCGGCCTTGACCGACTCGACCACGCCGGCCACGTCTTTCTGCGCAAAGGTCGCGCCGACTTCCGGCAGGTCGACGACCACCACGTCGCCCAATGCGTC
>CAYVGD010000445.1:0-1905 GCA_964450095.1 uncultured Polaromonas sp. | reverse complement strand
ACCTCACCCAGGCGCGCCACGCCCGCCTCGGCCGGGGTGCCCGGGGCAGGCGCCTGGCTGCGGGCGTCCAGCGAAACGGAAAGAAAAAAGGAAAGAACGCAAAGCACACCCGGGCCGCGCACCGTGCGCGCCGCGGGCGAAGAAATCATGGGCATAAGACCCCTTCTCCAAAAGCAAGGAAAGGCCGCATGGAACAGCGGCCACGACATGGCTTCAGGCGAAGTGGGGGGGTGCGCGGGCCCGGTAAGGTGCAGGTTGCGCTGGGGCAGCCGCCGGTGCTGCCTGCCACGCCGGGCCCTGTGTAACGGCCGCCGGAGCCCAGCTTGCCGCCGTGGTGGGGAGGCCCTCGGCATGGCTGAGCTGGTCAAAGGCCAGGCAGTCGGCTGCGCTGGCGTGGTCGGCGAAAAGTGGGTGCAGCGGGTGGCCCGCCTCGGCCCGGCTTTCCTGCGCCGGCGCGTGCAGCACCTGGTGCAGCGTGCCCAGCCAGGGCGCCAGCGCCACGGCCATGCAGAGCGCAGCCAGCCAAGCCAGGTTGCGCGCGCGCAGGCGCAGTGGCGCCCGTACCGGCAGGGTGTCGCGAACGCTCATGCAGCGTGGCTCCACACGGGGTCGGCCTGCTGGGCCAGCCAGCGGCTGACGCTGGCCGTGTCGCTGAGCGTGCGCACCTGCTCGTAGGCCAGCTGCGCCTGCGGATGGCGGCGGCGCAGGAAATTGAGCCATTGCTTGAGCCGGCCCGCACGGGCGCGCGGCTCGATGCGCTCGCACACGCGCTGCCAGAACGCCTGCAGGTGCGGCAGCAACGCGTGCCATTCGGCGCTGTCAACGGGCAGCGCGGCCGGGCCGCTGCCGGGTGCCGGCCAGCCCAGGGCCTGCCGGATGGCCCAGCCCAGGTGCGGGTCCACCACCGCACCGCGGCCGATCATGAGCGAGCCCGCGCCCGAGGCTTGCAGGCACTGCCGCGCGTCCTGCACGTTCCAGACCTCGCCGTTGGCCACCACCGGCAGCCGCACGGCGGCGCGCACATCGGCCACCCGGTGCCAGTGCGCGGGCGGCCGGTAACCGTCGGCCTTGGTGCGCGCGTGCACCACGATCTCGCTGGCACCGCCGGCAGCCATGGCCTGCGCGCAGGCTTCGGCCAGGGCATCGTCCTCATAGCCCAGCCGCATCTTGGCCGAGACCACCACCCCGGCGGGCACTGCACGGCGCACCGCCTCGACGATGCGCTGCACCTGCTCGGGATGCTGCAGCAACACGGCACCGCCGCCGTGGCGGTTGACCACCTTGGCCGGGCAGCCGAAGTTCAGGTCCACGCCGAGCGAGCCCATCTCGGCCAGGCGCGCGGCGTTGTCGGCCATGCAGGCTGCATCCGAACCCAGCAACTGGCCGCGCACCGGGGTGCCCGCCGCCGTGCGGCTCCCCTGCGCCAGCTCGGGCATGACCCGCAGGAAGACTTTCTCGGGGAGCAGCTGGTCGGTCACGCGGATGAATTCCGAGACACAGCGGTCCCAGCCGCCCACGCGGGTGAGCACGTCGCGCAGCACAAAGTCCAGCAGCCCCTCCATGGGGGCGAGCAGCAGCTGGGGCGTGTCGGCGGAACGGGTCATGACGGAAAACGGCGAACCCGTGATCATGCCCGAAACCGCAGAGGTGCCCGGCATCGCGTCGGGCTCCAAGTGCCTTCAGCGCGCGGCCGGGTCCGGGCGCCGAGGCGGCACCAGGCGGCGGACTGCGGTCCAGGCGGCCAGCGCCAGGGCACCGGCCACCAGGCCCGCCAGGCCCTGCAGCGCGGCCTCGCCCAGCGTGGCCCACAGCGCGCCTGCGGCCTCTTGCCAGTGCGCCGCCCAGGCTTCCAGCCCATGCGCCAGCACGGGCAGGCCGTGCACCAGGATGCCGCCGCCCACCAGG
>CAYVGD010000444.1:0-1920 GCA_964450095.1 uncultured Polaromonas sp. | reverse complement strand
TGTTCAGCTGTTGCTCCAGTGCTTCCAGTTGCTCCATGCTGTCTAGCCATTGCATTTCCAGTTCGTCAGACTGGGTGCGTAACTGGGCCTGCTCCGCCAGCAGTTGTTTGAGGCGATCTTTGGCGTCAGCTTCGTACAGGCTGTTGTCAGCGAGCTGGGCTTCGATGGTGGCCAGCTGTTCCTGGGTTTTGCCCAGTTGTTGTTCCAGCTTGTCGGCCTGTTTGCGGTGTGGTGCCAGTTGCTTGCGGATGGCGGCTTCAGCCTGGCGCTGGGCTTTGCGGTCAACGCGCGGTTCCTGGGCAGAATTGTCGCCCTGATTATTGCGCTGGGCTTGTTGCTGGCGCAAGCGAAATTCCTGTAGCCAGCGACCATAATCGTCCAGCTCGCCGTCAAAAGGGACGACCTTGCCGTCTGCTACAAGCATGAACTCATCAACGGTGGTTTTCAGCAAGTGGCGGTCGTGGGACACCAGCAGCATTGCACCTTCATAGTGTTGCAGGGCTTCGCCCAGAGCGTGGCGCATTTCCAGATCAAGGTGGTTGGTCGGTTCATCGAGCAGCAGCAAGTTAGGTTTTTGCCAGGCAATCAGGGCCAGCGCTAGACGGGCTTTTTCACCACCGGAAAAATTCACTACCGGCTCATCGCAGCGGTCGCCACGGAAGTCAAAACCGCCCAGAAAGTCGCGCAGTTTTTGTTCGGTTTCTTGCGGGGCGATACGTTGCAAATGCAACAGTGGGCTGGCTTTGGCATCCAGACTGTCCAGTTGGTGCTGGGAAAAATAGCCGATGGCCAGGTTCTCGCCACGCACCACTTCGCCGCCTTGTAGCGGCAACTCACCGGACAGGCTTTTGATCAGGGTTGATTTGCCTGCTCCGTTGGGACCGAGCAGCGCCATGCGCATACCGGGTACCAGCTGCAGATTGACCTGCTCCAGAATGCAGGTGTTACCATGGCCTAGCTTGGCTTGGCGCAGGCTCATTAGCGTGGCGGAGGTTTTGTCTGCTTCGCGAAAACTGAAACAGAAAGGTGAGTCAAAGTGAGCGGGGGCCAGCTCTTCCATACGTTCCAGTGCTTTGACCCGGCTTTGCGCTTGCTTGGCTTTACTCGCTTTGGCTTTGAAGCGGCGGATAAAGTCCTGCATGTGGGCGCGCTGGGCTTGTTGTTTCTCAAAGGCTTGCTGTTGTTGCAGCATGCGTTCGGCACGGGCGCGTTCGAACGCTGTATAACCGCCGCGATAGGACACCAGCTTTTGTCGCTCAAAATGTACGATTTGCTGTACCACGGCATCCATGAAGTCACGGTCGTGGGAAATCAGCAGCAGGGTGCCCGGGTATTGTTGCAACCAGCCTTCCAGCCAGAGGATGGCATCCAGATCCAGGTGGTTGGTGGGTTCGTCCAGCAACAGCAGGTCGGACGGGCACATCAGGGTGTGGGCCAGATTCAGACGCATGCGCCAACCACCCGAAAAGGATGCAACGGGGCGCTGCATTTCTTGGTCGACAAAGCCCAGACCGGCAAGCAGCTTGCTGGCACGGCTTTCTGCCGTCCAGGCGTCGGCAGCGTCGAGTTCGGCGTTGAGTCGCCCCATGGCGCTGCCGTCCTGTTGTTGTTCGGCTTCGGCCAACTGGTGTTGCAGTTCGCGCAAGCGGGTATCGCCGTCGAGCACGTAGTCCAGTGCGCTGCGCTCTAGGGCGGTAATTTCCTGCTCCATGTGGGCGATGCGCCACTGCTCCGGAATCAGGCAGTCGCCGCTATCGGGTTGCAGCTGGCCTTGTAACAGGGCAAACAGGCTGGATTTGCCAGCACCGTTGGCACCGACCAGACCCATTTTGTGGCCAGGGTGTACAGTCAGGTCAACGTGGTCAAGCAGCCGTAGCGGGCCGCGTTGCAGGCTCAAGTTGTGCAGGCGAATCATGGTGG
>CAYVGD010000443.1:0-1926 GCA_964450095.1 uncultured Polaromonas sp. | reverse complement strand
TGATCATGGGCCAGATCGAGCAGATGAAGATGGTCCAGATGGCCGCCGGGTTGGCACCCTTGAACACCAGGAGTCCGATGGGCAGCCAGGCCAGCGGCGACACAGGCCTCAGCAGGCTGATCAGCGGGTTGAGCATGCGGCCCAGGAATGCGAAGCGCCCGATGGCAAAGCCCAGGGGGATGCCGACCACTGCCGCCAGTCCGAAGCCCAGGGCCACGCGCTTGAGCGAGCTCAGCACGTTCCAGCCCACGCCCTGGTCGTTCGGTCCCTTGCTGTAGAACGGATCGCTGAAGATTTCGGCGGCCTGCTGCAGGGTGTCGCGCGGCGATGGGATGCTGCCGGCAGTACCAGTGGAAACCATTTGCCACACCAGCAAGAGCAGGCCCAGCCCCAGCAACGGCGCCAGCAGCCCCATCCACAGCCAGGACAGGTCGCGTGGGGCGGGGAGCGTGGCCTGCGTGGGCGGCGGTGCCATGGCGGTTGGCGGCACGGATGCATTGACGGCGCCTGCGGCGGCGACGTGGGACGGGATGCTGCCCGCAGGCAGCTCCAGAGGTGGATGGAAGACGGCGCTGACCATGGTGCTGTTCTTTCGGAAGGAGCCGTGGCGTTCAGGCCTTGAGCTTGAAGCTGTCGGCGTATTTCTTGGGGTCCTTGCCGTCCCAGGCCAGGCCGTCGATGAACTTGCTCGTGCGCATCGCGTCCTTGGGAACGCTCACCTTGGCGAGTGTGGCGGCCTGTTTGTAGAGTTCGGTCTGGTTGACCTGCCGGGCCACCGCCAGGTAATCCGGGTGCTCCTTGAGCAGGCCCCAGCGCTTGTGCTGGGTCAGAAACCACATGCCGTCAGACAGGTAGGGAAAGTTCACCGCGCCGTCGCTGAAGAATTTCATGTGGTTGGGGTCGTCCCAGGTCTTGCCCAGACCGTTCTGGTAGCGACCCAGGATGCGCTGGTTGATCGCATCCACGCCGGTGTTCACGTAGGACTTGTCGGCAATGGTTTCGGCCATCTTGTTCTTGTTGGACAGGCTGGCGTCGATCCAGCGGCCCGCCTCCAGGATGGCCGCCATCACAGCGCGGGCCGTGTTGGGGTATTTCTTCACGAAGTCGGCCGTGGTGCCCAGGACCTTTTCCGGATGGTCCTTCCAGATGTCCTGGCTGGTGGCGGCGGTGATGCCGATGCCGTCCATGATGGCGCGGTGGTTCCAGGGCTCGCCGACGCAGTAGCCATCCATGTTGCCCACGCGCATGTTGGCCACCATCTGCGGTGGCGGCACCGTGATCACCTTGGCATCCTGCAGTGGGTTGATGCCATGCGCAGCCAGCCAGTAGTACAGGTACATCGCGTGCGTGCCGGTGGGGAAGGTCTGGGCGAAGGTGTAGTCGCGCTTTTCGGTCTGCATGAGCTTTGCAAGGCTCGCGCCGTCCACGGCTCCTTTTTCAGCAAGCTTTTTCGACAGGGTGATGGCCTGGCCGTTCTGGTTGAGGTTCATCAGCACGGCCATGTCCTTCTTGGGTCCGGCTGTGCCCAGGTGCACGCCGTAGACCAGGCCGTAGAGGACGTGCGCGAAATCCAGTTCGCCATTGACCAGCTTGTCGCGCACGCCTGCCCAGCTGGCTTCCTTGGTCGGGATGATCTTGACGCCGTACTTCTGGTCAAAGCCCATGACCGACGCCATGACCACCGAGGCGCAGTCGGTCAGGGGAATGAAGCCGATGCGCACTTCCTTCTTCTCGGGCGCGTCCGAGCCCTGGGCATAGACGGCAGCCCGCAGGGCGGGGACCACGCCGACGGCGCCAACGGCCGCGGCCTGCAGCACGCTGCGGCGGGTGAGGGAGGGTTTGAGCAGTTCGGTCATGGCAACTCCGCAAGAGGGTTCGGGAAAACAAAAAGGCGCTCGGACCTCGCGGCCGCGCCATGCGCGGTCC
>CAYVGD010000442.1:0-1927 GCA_964450095.1 uncultured Polaromonas sp. | reverse complement strand
TCGGCCACCTGGCCGGGGTGCACGAACATGCCCTTGATCTTGGTGGTCTGGTCGGCCCGGCCCATCCAGCCCTTGATGCGCACGTTCGTGCGTCCGGTCGGGCAGGCGCCCGGCAGCACGGCTGAAAGGTCGCCGGTGCCAAAGCGCACCAGCGGGTAGTGGGGGTTGAGGGTGGTGACCACCAATTCGCCCACCTCGCCATCGGGTACGGGCTCGCCGGTGCCGGGCCGCACGATCTCGACGATCACGCCCTCGTCCAGCACCAGGCCCTCGCGCGCCTCGGTTTCATAGGCGATCAGGCCCAGGTCGGCCGTGGCGTAGCACTGGTACACCGTCACGCCCTGGGCGGCGAACCAGTCGCGCAGGCTGGGCGGGCAGGCCTCGCCGCTGACCAGCCCTTTTTTCAGGCAGCCGATGTCGGTGCCGGTTTCCTGAGCCTTTTCCAGCAGGATGCGCAGGAAGCTGGGCGTGCCGCTGTAGGCCGAGGGCTGCAGGTCGGCGATGGCGGCCAGTTGCTGCTCGGTCTGGCCGGTGCCGGCGGGGAACACGGTGCAGCCCACGGCATGGGCGCCGGATTCCATCATGAAGGCGCCCGGGGTCATGTGGTAGCTGAAGGCGTTGTGCACCAGCTCGCCGGAGCGAAAGCCGGCAGCGAACATGGCCCGCCCGATGCGCCAGTAGTCGTGCGCGGCCACGTCCGGTTCGTAGATGGGGCCGGGCGAGGCAAAGATGCGGGGCATGCGGGGGCCGCGCAGCACGGCGGCGAACCCGCCGAAGGCGTCCTGCGGCCGGCTGGCTTTTTGCAGCTCCAGCAACTCATGTTTGCGCGTGACCGGCAATTGCGCGAGCGCCTGGCGGGAGGCGAGGGCGGCTGCGTCCACACCGGCCAGGATGCGGGACAGCGCCGGGCTGTGCTGCTGTGCGTGACGCACCTGTGCAGGCAGGGCTGCCATGAGCGCGGCCTCGCGTTCGGCGGCCGGTCGGGTTTCCAGGGGGTCGAAATGCGTGCTCATGCCTTTGCTCTTCTCCTCAGGCGAGCCAGCGCTTGCGGCGCTTGTAGCTCTTGACGTCTTTGAAGCTCTTGCGCTCGCTGCCGCCCATGCCCAGGTAGAACTCTTTCACGTCCTCGTTGCTGGCCAGGTCGGCTGCGGCGCCGTCCATGACAATGCGGCCACTTTCCATGATGTAGCCGTAGTCGGCGTACTTTAGGGCCATGTTCGTGTTCTGCTCAGCCAAGAGGAAGGTAACCTTTTCCTTCGTGTTGAGATCTTTGACGATCTCGAACACCTCTTCCACGATCTGCGGCGCCAGGCCCATGGACGGCTCGTCCAGCAGCACCACGCTGGGGCTGGCCATGAGCGCGCGGCCGATGGCGCACATCTGCTGCTCGCCGCCCGAGGTGTAGGCCGCCTGGGACGAGCGGCGGGTTTTCAGGCGCGGGAAGTAGGTGTAGACCTTCTCCAGGTTGGCCGCGATCTCGGCGCGGCTCTTGCGCGTGTAGCTGCCGGTCAGCAGGTTTTCCTCGATCGTCAGGTGCGCGAAACAGTGGCGCCCCTCCATGACCTGCACCACCCCGCGCTGCACCAGGTCGGCCGGCGAGAGGTTCTCGATGCGTTCACCGCGCAGCTCGATGCTGCCCTTGGTGACTTCGCCCCGCTCGCCCTTGAGCAGGTTGGAGATGGCGCGCAGCGTGGTGGTCTTGCCCGCACCGTTGCCGCCCAGCAGCGCCACGATGCCGCTTTCGGGCACGCGCAGCGACACCCCCTTGAGCACCAGGATCACGTGGTTGTAGATGACCTCGATGCCGTTGATGTTGAGAACGATGTTGTTGCCGTCCATGATGAACTTTCTTGCTGCAGACCAGGTGAAAACACCCCGCCGGGGATGCTTTCGCCTGGCGGCTGCGGGTGCAGCCGCTGGCCACCCA
>CAYVGD010000441.1:0-1935 GCA_964450095.1 uncultured Polaromonas sp. | reverse complement strand
CATCCGCCGCTGCAAGCGGTGGCCCTTCAGGCGGCCGGTGGCAGCGGTTCCCCGAACCTGTGCCCCGGCCGTTCGGCCTTTCCCAACCTCTCGTCCTTGAAACCCCGCATGGGCTCCCAACGCAAGCGCAGCGCCGAGCTGCCCGAAGTCAGCTTTTCCGACGATGGCCAGGTGCGCCACCTGCACCTGGGCTCCCCCTGGATCCAGGGTTCCATGCGGCTGGACGCGCCCTTCGAGATCGAGCTGGAGTATGTGCAGCGCATGATGGCCTGGCTGCTGTTTCACGACCCCGCGCAGGTGGCGGGGCTGCATGCCATGCAGCTTGGCCTGGGGGCCGGTGCGATCACCAAGTTCTGCGCCAAAAAACTGCGCATGCGGGCCACCGCGATCGAGCTCAACCCGCAGGTGCTGCAGGCCTGCCGCCTCTGGTTCAAGCTGCCGCCCGATTCGCCCCGCCTACAGGTGCTGCTGGCCGATGCCGCCGAAGAGATCCGAAAGCCTGTGCACCGGGGGTCGGTCGATGCCCTGCAGGTGGACCTCTACGACCACGAGGCGGCCGCTCCCGTGCTGGACAGTGCTGACTTTTATGCAGATTGCCGAAATTTGCTGAAAGATGGCGGCCAGATGACGATCAATCTCTTTGGCCGGGACGCCAGCTTCGAGCGTTCGACCGAGCGCGTCATCGAGGCGTTCGGGCCGGATGCGGTGTGGCGTTTCAAGCCCACCCGCGAGGGCAACACCGTGGTGCTCGCACAGCGCACGGCCGAGCATCCGGGTCGTGCGCTCTTGTTGCAGCGCAGCGAGGAAATCGCCAGCCGCTGGGGCTTGCCGGCGCCCAAGTGGTTGCGTCTGCTCAAGCCTTGCGGCTGATGCTTCGGTCTTCAATGACCCGCTAAAAAAGTATTTTTTTGGCTTTTTGTTTTTATCGGGTCTTATCTTCCGGCATTTGTTGGCCTTGCCTTCCGTGTCCCTGCTGCCTGTGGCTCGGCGATCCAGCCATTTTCAATCGTCGGTTGAAGCTCTTGCGCCGGGGCGACGGCACCCGCTGAAGCCCTGCTGTTCATCCGTAGGTGTAAGCCACATGCCAGCTAAGGCGCGGGCCCGGGCAAAATAGGTTGTTTCGCCTTTTTCCTTGAGGAGACAATTTCGTGCAGATCAAAAGTCAGAAAGACTTTTTCTCCGGCCTAATGTTCATGGCCGTGGGTGGGGCTTTCGCCTGGGGCGCCACCACGTACAACGTGGGCGTGGGCGCGCGCATGGGGCCGGGGTACTTCCCGCTCATGCTGGGTGTGCTGCTGACCGTGCTCGGCATGGTCATCACCTTCAAGGCCCTTGTGGTGGAGACGGTGGGCGGTGACAAGATCGGCAAATGGGCCTGGAAGCCGCTGTTCTTCATCATCGGCGCCAACGTGCTCTTCGGCATCTGCCTGGGCGGCATCCCGCCCCTGGGCCTCAAGCCCCTGGGCTTGATGGTCGGCATCTACGTCGTGACCTTCGTGGCGAGCATGGCCGAGGCGGGCTGGAAGGTGAAGAACACCGCCCTCCTCGCCACCGTGCTGGCCGTGCTGAGCTACGTGGCCTTCGTCAAACTGCTGAAGCTGCAGTTCCCGGTCTGGCCGGTTTATTTCACCGCCTGAGCCCGACCACAAGGACATCTGGATCATGGATCTCATTGCAAATCTCTCCCTGGGTTTCGGCGTGGCTTTCACGCCCATCAACCTGATGTACGCGCTGGTCGGCTGCATTTTGGGCACACTGATCGGCGTGCTGCCTGGCATCGGCCCCGTGGCCACCATCGCCATGCTGCTGCCTGCCACCTACGCGCTGCCTCCGGTGTCGGCGCTGATCATGCTGGCCGGCATCTACTACGGCGCCCAGTACGGCGGCTCCACGACGGCCATCCTGGTGAACCTGCCGGGTGAATCGTCCTCGGTG
>CAYVGD010000440.1:0-1935 GCA_964450095.1 uncultured Polaromonas sp. | reverse complement strand
GCTGAGGCTGCCCGCGCGGGTGCCTCCGGCGATCACCGGCCACATCAGCAGGCCACCGGAGGTCAGTGCCACGGAGATCAGCATCCAGTTGTCGAGCAGGAATTTCACGGAAAGGGGTCCTTCAGGCAGGTCAGAAAGCGGCAAACCGGCGATTCTAGAATGCGCCCCGCAGGTCCGCACCGGGCGGACCGGCCCGACCGGGCACTGCAAGCTGCGGCCGGCTTTCCTGAACCGATGCGCGCTGGCCACCAGCGCCCCTGCCTGCCCTGCCCCATGTCCACCTACAAACTCGTGCTCATCCGCCACGGTGAATCCACCTGGAACCTCGAAAACCGCTTCACCGGCTGGACCGACGTGGACCTCACCCCCACGGGCCTGGCCCAGGCGGTCTCGGCCGGCAAGCTGCTCAAGGCAGAAGGCTACGACTTCGACCTGGCCTACACCAGCGTACTCAAGCGCGCCACGCGCACGCTGTGGCACGTGCTCGACGAGATGGACCGCACCTGGCTGCCGGTGGTGCACAGCTGGCGCCTGAACGAGCGCCACTACGGCGCCCTTCAGGGCCTGAACAAGGCCGACATGGCCAAGCAGTACGGCGAGGAGCAGGTGCTCGTCTGGCGCCGCAGCTACGACACGCCCCCGCCGGCGCTGGAGCCCGCCGATGCGCGCTGCGAGCGCGGCGACCGGCGCTATGCCAGGCTCGAGCCTGGCCAGGTCCCGCTGACCGAGTGCCTGAAGGACACCGTGGCCCGCGTGCTGCCGTTCTGGAACGAATCGATGGCCCCGGCGATCAAGTCGGGCAAGCGCGTGGTGGTGGCCGCCCACGGGAACTCGATCCGCGCCCTGGTCAAGTACCTGGACGGCATCTCGGACGGGGACATCGTGGGCCTGAACATTCCCAACGGCATTCCCCTGGTCTACGAGCTCGACGAGAACCTGCGGCCGGTGCGGCACTACTACCTGGGCGATGCCGAGGCCGCGGCCGAGGCGGCCGCGCGGGTCGCCGCGCAGGCCAGGGGCTGAAGCCCCCGGCAGCCGCTGCTCCAAGGCCCGACCCCAGGGCGCGGCCGTCGGCGGCTGGGTGTATATTGCGGCTCACTTTTCCGCAGGAATACCTGCCGCCCACCGCCCAGCAAAAGCGTCTTGCGGCCGGTGGGCCATGCAACTTTTTCCTGGCAGAGCATCAAAGGCGGGTATGGGGCACAAACTCAAGATCGCAGGCTGGATTTCGCTGGGCGCCATCGCGGGCGCGCTCACCACGGTCCAGCTGCAGGCCGTGGCGCGCAACAACCTCTCGCCGCTGCCCCTCGAAGAGCTGCAGCAGCTGGCCGCCGTCTTCAGCCTCATCAAGAGCGACTACGTCGAGCCGGTGGACGACAAGAAGCTCGTCACCGACGCCATCTCCGGCATGGTCGCGAGCCTCGACCCGCACTCGGTGTATTTCGACAAGAAGACCTTCCGTGAATTCCGTGAAGGCACCTCGGGCCGCTTCGTGGGCGTGGGCATCGAGATCAGCCAGGAAGACGGCCTGGTCAAGGTGGTCTCACCGATCGAGGGCTCGCCCGCCGACCGGGCCGGCCTCAAGCCCAACGACCTCATCACCAAGATCGACGACACCCTGGTCAAGGGACTGAGCCTGAACGAGGCCGTCAAGCGCATGCGCGGCGAGCCCAACACCAAGGTCGTGCTGACCATCTTCCGCAAGGACGAGAACCGCACCTTCCCGGTGGTCATCACCCGCGAAGAGATCAAGACCCAGTCCGTCAAGGCCCGCATGATCGAGCCGGGTTACGCCTGGGTGCGGCTGTCGCAGTTCCAGGAGCGCACCGTCGAGGACTTCGTCAACCGGGTGGACGCCCTGTACCGCCAGGACGGGCAGATCAAGGGCATGGTGCTGGACCTGCGCAACGACCCGGGCGGCCTGCTCGATGCGGC
>CAYVGD010000439.1:0-1941 GCA_964450095.1 uncultured Polaromonas sp. | reverse complement strand
ATCCCAACGGCCGTATGGAGGGCAGCCCACCCCCCTCCATACGGCCGTCATTTTTTCCTGGAGGTGGGCTCAGTGATACGTGTTTTCTCAGAGGCACAGCAACGGGATATCATCGCATCGGATCTACAGCCCGACCCCGGCGCGCCACCCCTCGACCTCGGTGCGCTGGACCTTGAGCGGTTCACTGGGGACAATTATTCTTACCTGGTGGCCCGGCTCGACGGGCTTTCCCCCACCGAGGCGCTACGCTACGTTTCGCCCCTCGGGCGCACGCGGCTAAACAACGGCCACGGCGCGAGCATCGAGTTTCACGGCCGCAACGATACGGACCTTGCGAACGGCCGCCGGTTCGCCGTCCAGCACCGCGATCGGGCGCGCTATGTGCCCGCCTGGGGCTGGGTGGTGTGGGATGGCCACCGTTGGGCGCGCGACACCGGCTGCGAGGTGATGGCCCTGGCCACCGAGACGGTGAAGGGCATCTATGCCGAGGCGTCAAAGGCCTCCGGAGAGGCCGAACGTAAGGCCCTGGGCGACCATGCCAAGCGTTCCGAGTCGTTGCGCGCGCGAAAGGCCATGCTCGAGTCGGCCCAGGCCGAGCCCGAGATGGCGGCACAACCTGACGACTTTGACGCCGACCCTTGGTTGTTCACCTGTGCCAGTGGGACGCTGGATCTCCGTGCCGGCAAGCTGCGCCCACATGACCCCCGCGACCTGATAACCAAGGCCTCCCCTGTAGCGTTTGACCCCCAGGCCGCCCATCCACTGTGGACGCGCTACCTCGACTATGCCACCAACGGCGACGCGGAACTCGAGGCGTATCTGCGGCGCGCGTGCGGCTACTCTCTGACCGGATGCACCGGCGAACAGGTGTTTTTCCTCCTGCTTGGCCCCGAGGCGACGGGCAAGAGTACCCTAGTCGAGGCGATGCTTGCCGTCATGGGCGACTATGCGGCCAAAGCCTCTTTCGACACCTTCCTCGAGCGGCGCGACGTGGGCGGCCCACGGCCCGATATCGCCAGCATGGCCGGCGCGCGCCTCGTGGCGGCGTGCGAGACCTCGGCAGACAAGCGACTGGCCGAGGCGATGCTGAAAGAGCTTGTGGGCGGCGATTCCTTGACCGCGCGCCATCTGTACCACGAGTCTTTTACCTTTGTGCCCCAGGCCAAGCTCGTGCTGGCCGCCAACGACAGCCCGAAGATCCGTGACCGCGATAGCGCCCTCTGGCGCCGGCTGCGACGACTGCCCTTTGAGCATATCGTGCCCGAGGGCAAGAGAGACCCGGCTATCAAGGCGGCGCTCACCAACCCCAAAGACGCCGGCCCGGCGATCCTGGCATGGGCGGTACGCGGGTGCCTCGAGTGGCGACAGCAAGGCCTCGGCTACCCCGACACCATCCGCGACAAGACGGCGGCGCTACGGCAGAGCATGGACCCGCTAGGTGAGTTTTTCAGCGAGTGTTGCGTCCTGGGTGATGCTTGCCAGACGCCGGCAGCCGAGCTGCGCCAGGCCTATGAAGCGTGGGCAAAAGAGAACGGCAGTCGGGCCACCGTGGGTGGCAAAGAATGGGGTGAACGGCTGCGCGAAGTAGGCGCCGAGCGTGCTGTCATGCGCCGCGGCGACCAAACCCTGCGCGTGTGGCGGGGCATCGGGCTCACCACTGAGATGCAGCCAAGCGCGCCGGCGGGGCTGTTTGACCATGAATAGGCCGATGTTACCGACAGCAGGGGAAAATGTTACCGACGATGTTACTGTTACCGCTGAGGGGGGTACTTTCCGAAAAAGTAGCCATGCAAGGCCTCGTGAGGGACTTTCTGGTAAACGGGGCTTTCTGTGGTAACGGTAACATCATCGGTAACATCCGGCACCTCTTGGCAGGGGGGAAGGTCGTAACCCATGGATACCCAAGCACTCAAGGAAAACGTCGACCTGCTGCAGCTCGTG
>CAYVGD010000438.1:0-1952 GCA_964450095.1 uncultured Polaromonas sp. | reverse complement strand
CTGCGGCTGGGGCCGGGAAAGCGCACCCAGGTCAGGCAGGTTCATGCCAGGTAGGCCTCCAGCAGGCGGGCGTAGTGGCCCGTGGCGACCAGCAGCAGGTCGCACCATTCGCGCACCGCGCCCTGCCCGGCTGCGGCCTGGGTGACGTGGTGGGCCGCGGCCCGCACCTCGGCATGGGCCTGCGCGGGCGCGCAGCAGATGGCGGCGCGGCGCATCACCGGCAGGTCCGGCCAGTCGTCGCCCATGGCCGCGGCCTGCGCCCAGCCCAGGCCGAGCTGCGCCAGCGTTGCTTCGGCGCAGGGCCGCTTGTCTTCGGTGCCGAAATGCGCATGCGTGATGCCCAGCGCATCGAGCCGCGCCCGCAGCACGACGCTGTCGCGGCCGGTGATCACCACCGGGGTGATGCCAGCCTTTTGCAGCATCTTCAGGCCGTGGCCGTCCAGGGTGTTGAAGCGCTTGATCGTCTCGCTGGCCGCATAGAACTGCCCGGTGGCCGCAGCCCGCTGCTCGTGCTCGCTGAAGTAGAGGCCGCCGTCGGTGAGCACGCCGTCGACGTCGAAAAAAGCCACGCGCACGTCCTGGGCACGCAGCAGCAGTTCAGGTTCGAAGGACAGCACAGGGGGGGTGGGGTCCGGGCGCATCAGATCACCTTGGCGCGCATGAGGTCGTTGCTGTTGAGCGCACCGACGAGGCACGCCGACGCGTCCACCACCAGCACGCTGGTGATGCGGTGCTGCTCCATCAGCGCGGCCGCCTCGGCCGCCAGGGCCGTGGCGGCAAGGGTCTGGGGCCGGGGATGCATCACGTCGGCGGCGCGCAATTCACGCAGGTCCTGGCCTTTTTCAACCAGGCGGCGCAGGTCGCCGTCGGTGAAGATGCCCAGCACGCGGCGGCCCGCGTCCACCACGGCGGTGGCGCCCAGGCCCTTGCTGCTCATCTCGCGCATCAGCTCCGAAAATCCCGCGTCGGCCCCCACGGCCGGCACGTCGTCCCCCGAGCGCATCACGTCCGAGACATGGGTCAGCAGCTTGCGACCGAGCGAGCCGCCCGGGTGCGAGCGGGCGAAGTCCTCGGGCTTGAAACCGCGGGCGTCCAGCAGCGCCACGGCCAAGGCATCGCCCATGGCCAGCTGCGCGGTGGTGCTGGCGGTGGGCGCGAGGTTGAGCGGGCAGGCCTCCTGCGCCACGCTGGTGTCGAGCACCAGGTCGGCATGGCGGGCGAGCGAAGACTGCAGCCCGCCCGTCATGGCGATCAGCGGCACCTGCTGCCGGCGCAGCGTGGGCAGCAGGCTGGTGAGCTCCTCGCTCTCGCCGCTGTTGGAGATGGCCAGCACCACGTCGGCGGCGGTGATCATGCCCAGGTCGCCGTGGCTGGCCTCGGCCGGGTGAACAAACAGCGCGGGGGTGCCGGTGGAGGCGAAGGTGGCCGCGATCTTGCGCCCGATGTGGCCGCTCTTGCCCATGCCCATCACCACCACGCGGCCGCCACAGCCCAGCACCAGCGAGACCGCGCGGGCAAAGGCGCCGTCCACGCGGGCCGCCAGCTGCTGCACGGCAGCGGCCTCGATCTCGAAGGTCTTGCGGGCCAGCGCGAGCGACTGCGCGGGATCAAAGCTCGGGGTCACGGAAGACATGCCGGGATTGTAGGACCGCACCCCGGCCCCGGCGGGCCGCAGCCGGGGGGGTGCAAGCCGGGCGGCGGCCATGTGCAACGGGCCCCGTGCACCGGCGGGGAGCTCATGGGCATCCGCTACCATCGAACGATGTCCGGACTGGAGCTCACGCTTTTTTACCTGCTCGCCGCGGTCCTGGGCGTGGTGGCGTGCCGCTCGCTCAAGCTGCCGCCCATGCTGGGCTACCTGGCGGTCGGGGTGGTGATCGGCCCCAACGCCCTGGCGCTGGCGCAGAACGCCGACAGCGTGCGCCACCTGGGCGAGTTCGGCGTGGTGTTCC
>CAYVGD010000437.1:0-1956 GCA_964450095.1 uncultured Polaromonas sp. | reverse complement strand
TTCGGCGGCCACACCGCCAACTACGGCGAAAAGCCGGTGCAGCGCGCCTGCGCGGCGGCCGACCGCACCGGCCACGCCATGCTGCACACGCTGTACCAGCAGAACGTCAAGGAGCGCACCAACTTCTTCGTCGAGTGGATGGCTCTGGACCTGATCCGCGACGCCGATGGCGACGTGGTGGGCGTGACCGCACTCGAGATGGAAACGGGCGACGTCCACATCCTCGAGGCCAAGACCACGCTGCTGGCCACCGGCGGCGCCGGCCGCATCTTCGCAGCCTCCACCAATGCCTTCATCAACACCGGTGACGGCCTGGGCATGGCGGCACGGGCTGGCATCCCACTGGAAGACATGGAGTTCTGGCAGTTCCACCCCACCGGCGTGGCCGGCGCGGGCGTGCTGCTGACCGAGGGCTGCCGCGGCGAGGGCGCCATCTTGCTCAACAGCAACGGTGAGCGCTTCATGGAACGCTACGCGCCCACCCTGAAAGACCTGGCCCCGCGCGACTTCGTCTCGCGCTGCATGGACCAGGAGATCAAGGAAGGCCGTGGCTGCGGCCCCAACAAGGACCACGTGCTGCTCAAGCTCGACCACCTGGGCGCCGAGACGATCCACAAACGCCTGCCTTCGGTGTACGAGATCGGCGTGAACTTCGCCAACGTGGACATCACCAAAGAGCCGATCCCCGTGGTGCCCACCATCCATTACCAGATGGGCGGCATTCCTACCAACATCAACGGCCAGGTGGTCACGCCCGACGGCAACGGCGGCCAGAAGGTCGTCAACGGGCTTTATGCCGTGGGTGAGTGCTCCTGCGTGTCGGTGCACGGCGCCAACCGCCTGGGCACCAACTCGCTGCTGGACCTGCTGGTCTTCGGCCGTGCAGCCGGTAACCACATCGTCCAGTACAACGACAAGAACAAGACGCACAAGGCCCTGCCGGCCGACGCTGCGGACTTCACCCTGTCGCGCCTGGACCGCCTGGACACCGCCACCGACGGCGAATACGCCCAGAACGTGGCCAACGACATCCGCTCCGCGATGCAGCAGCACGCCGGCGTGTTCCGCACGCAGGCCAGCATGGACGAAGGCGTCGCGAAGATCAACGCCATCCGTGAGCGCGTCAAGAAGATTGGCCTCAAGGACAAGTCCAAGGTGTTCAACACCGCGCGCATCGAGGCACTGGAAGTCGAGAACCTGATCGAGGCCGCGCAGGCGACCATGACCTCGGCCGCCGCCCGCCGGGAGTGCCGCGGCGCCCACACGGTGAACGACTACGAGCGTCCCGCGGACGATCCGCAGTTCCCGCTGGGCCGCAACGACGCCGAGTGGATGAAGCACACCCTCTGGCACAGCGCCAACAACAGCCTGACCTACAAGCCGGTCAACCTCAAGCCCCTGACGGTGGAATCCGTTCCGCCCAAGGTCCGCACCTTCTGATCGCGTTCGGAGCAACCAAATGGCAAAACGCACCTTCAAGATCTACCGCTACGACCCGGACAAGGACGCCAAGCCGTACATGCAGACCATTGAGGTCGAGCTGTCCGGCAGCGAGCGCATGCTGCTCGACGCCCTGATGAAGCTCAAGGAGCTGGACCCCTCCATCTCCTTCCGCCGCTCCTGCCGTGAAGGCGTCTGCGGCTCGGACGCGATGAACATCAACGGCAAGAACGGCCTGGCCTGCCTGACCAACATGAACACGCTCAAGGGCGACATCGTGCTCAAGCCCCTGCCGGGCCTGCCGGTGATCCGCGACCTGATCGTGGACATGACGCAGTTCTTCAAGCAGTACAACTCCATCAAGCCCTACCTGGTGAACGAGACCGTTCCCCCGGAAAAGGAGCGCCTGCAGTCGCCCGAGGAGCGCGAAGAGCTCAACGGCCTGTACGAGTGCATCCTGTGCGCCAGCTGCTCGACCAGCTGCCCCAGCTTCTGGTGGAACCCCGACAAGTTCGT
>CAYVGD010000436.1:0-1968 GCA_964450095.1 uncultured Polaromonas sp. | reverse complement strand
CCACGCCCGAGCCCATGGTGGCGTTGCCCTGCGGGTCCAGGTCGATCATGAGCACGCGCTGGCCAACCTTGGCCAGGCCCGCGGCCAGGTTCACGGTGGTGGTGGTCTTGCCCACCCCGCCCTTCTGGTTGGCCACACAGAAAATTTTTGCCATGACGTCGTGTTTGGAAAGTTAGCGGGACAGGGCGAGCTTGGCGCCAAAGCCGATGAGCAGCGCACCGGCCGTCTTCTCGAGCAGCCAGCGCACCCAGGGCTGGGCCCGCAGGCGCTCGGCCAGGAAATACGTGAGCAGCGTGGCGCCCAGGCCATAAAGAAAAGTCAGGCCCGCAATGGTGACCGCCATGACGCCGAACGTCAGCAGGCCCTGGTGGCGGGCCGGGTCCACGAACAGCGGGAAGAAGGCCATGTAGAACACGATCGCCTTGGGGTTGAGCAGGGTGATGAACAGCGCCTGGCGGAAGTACTGGCCCACGCGGATCTCGAGCACGGGCGCATCGCCCGGCTTGGCGAGAACCATCCTCAGCCCGAGCCAGGCCAGGTACGCCGCGCCCGCCCATTGCACGGCGGCAAAGAGTTGGGGTGAGGCCAGGAGCACCGCCGAGACGCCCGCCACCGCGGCCCACATGAGCGCCTGGTCTCCGGCGATCACGCCCAGGGTGGCGGCCAGGCCGCCTTTCATCCCACCTTTGGCTGTGGAGCTGACAAGCGCAAGGTTGCCCGGGCCGGGAATGGCCAGGAAGACCAGCACGGCCACCACGAAGGCACCGAAGTCCGCAACGCCCGCAAAGGACAGCATGTCCACCCCAGGGAAAGCCCAGAAAAGAAAGGCAGTGAGTGTACGTGCAGGGATGAGCTCAGGGATGGGCGTTTCACGTGAAACGCTGGGTGGATGGACCCCTTCTTCTGCGCAGGGGCCTTGCCCGCTGCAGTGGGGGTCAGGCTTTGCAGCCCTCGGTTTTGCCGGGCGGGTGCTTTGGGTTTGCGCCTGATGCCGGGAGGGTGCAGCGTTAGGGAGGGTGGGCCGGGGGGCCGATTTCTGCTTGCAGCATGAGGCCCCCAGGCCCACCCTCCCTAACGCCAGAACCGGCGGTGGCTGGCTGAGGGAATTCAAAGTCTCCGCGTTCGGCGCTTGTTGCGGTCAAGCGGGGCCTGGCGTCACCCGACGTCTGGCCAGCATTCTTCGAGCCTTGAGCCCTTGGGTCCGCAGACCAAGCCGACCGCAGCCCCAACCCGTGCGCCGCATCCTCTCCCCCTCGACCGCACGCCAAGGCCCACCGCAACGCGCCAGGGGCTTGGGCCGGGCGGCGATTTCTGCGTACCCCGCAGCATGAGCCGCCCGGCCCAAGCCCTCGGCGCGTCAACCCACCCCAAGCCCGCAGCACCCTCACCCCACCAACCCCTGCCAGGAAGAAGCACCACCCCAAACCACAAGAAAGCAGGCCACGAAACAGCGCCCCGGAACCCGCCCAAGAAAGAGCTCAGCCGGCCTCGCCCAAACGCATCCACACGATGCAGCGCTCCGCCGCCAACCCGGGCACGCTCAGCGGTTCCACGTGAAACACATTCACACCCGGAGGCAGGGCCGCCAGTTCGTCCGAAGGGTGCCGCCCTTTCATGGCCAGCCAAACGCCGCCCGCCGCCAGCGCTTGGCGAGACCAGGAAGTGAAATCAGGAAGCGACGCAAAAGCCCGGGACGAAACCACATCAAACGGTCCAGCCAAGGACTCCACCCGCGCATGCACCCCGCGCAGGTTCTTCAGCCCCAGGCTCAGGGCCGCCTGCTGGATGAAGGCCGCCTTCTTGCCCACCGTGTCAACGCAACTCACCTGCAGGTGCGGACAAGCGATGGCAAACACGACACCGGGCAGCCCCGCGCCCGAGCCCACGTCCAGCAACTGCCCGCCCTCCTCCAGGCCGGCGCCGCGCAGGTGGCGCCGCAGCGGAGCCACGGCCGCCAAGCTGTCGAGC
>CAYVGD010000435.1:0-1972 GCA_964450095.1 uncultured Polaromonas sp. | reverse complement strand
GGCTGCTGCGGCGGCAGCCCCGCAGGCAGCGGTGGCGCCCGCAGCCGGTGAAACATGTGCACCTGCTTCTGCCTCATCGTCTGCGCCCGCAGCCCCGGCGGTGCACGCGCCTGCGCCCGTGGCCGGAGCAGGTTTTCAAGGCCAGGCCGATCTCGACTGCGACCTGCTGGTGCTGGGCGCCGGTCCCGGTGGCTATTCGGCCGCCTTCCGTGCGGCCGACCTGGGCCTGAAGGTCGTGCTGGTCGAGCGCTACGCCACCTTGGGCGGCGTGTGCCTGAACGTGGGCTGCATACCTTCCAAGGCGCTGCTGCACGTGGCCGCCGTGATGGACGAGGTCAAGCATTTCGAGCACCTCGGCGTGAGTTTCGGTGCGCCGCAGTTGGACATCGACAAGCTGCGCGGCCACAAGGACAAGGTGGTCGGCAAGCTCACCGGGGGCCTGGCGGCCATGGCCAAGATGCGCAAGGTGACCGTGGTGCGTGGGCTGGGCCAGTTCGTCGGCACCCATCACCTGGAAGTCAGCGAGACCGAAGGCAGCGCCCAGGTCACCACCGGCAAGAAGCAGGTCATCGGATTCAAGGCGGCCATCATCGCTGCCGGCTCGCAGGCCGTGCGGCTGCCCTTCATGCCGCAGGACCCGCGCGTTGTCGACTCCACGGGCGCGCTGGCGCTGCAGGGTGTGCCCAAGAAGATGCTCATCGTGGGTGGCGGCATCATCGGCCTGGAGATGGGCACCGTCTACAGCACCCTGGGCGCGCGCCTGGACGTGGTGGAGATGACGGACGGCCTGATGCAGGGCGCCGACCGCGACCTCGTCAAGGTTTGGGAGAAGATGAACAAGCACCGCTTCGACCAGATCATGCTCAAGACCAAGACCGTGGGTGCTGCGGCCACGCCTGAAGGCATCCGGGTTCAGTTCGAAGGCCTGGACGGCAGCAAGAGCGAGGCGACCTACGACCTGGTGCTGCAGGCCGTCGGCCGCACGCCCAACGGCCGAAAGATCGCTGCCGACAAGGCCGGTGTGGCCGTCAGCGACCGCGGCTTCATCGAGGTCGACATCCAGATGCGCACCAACGTTCGCCACATCTTCGCCATCGGAGACATCATCGGCCAGCCCATGCTTGCGCACAAGGCGGTGCATGAGGCGCATGTGGCCGCCGAAGTCATCGCCGGGGAGTTGCAAGGCCATAAGGAACTGGCGGCCAGTGCTTTCAATGCCCGCGTCATCCCGAGCGTGGCTTACACCGACCCCGAAGTGGCCTGGGTGGGCCTCACCGAAGACCAGGCCAAGGCGCAGGGCATCAAGGTGAAGAAGGGCCTGTTCCCCTGGTCGGCTTCGGGCCGCGCCATCGCCAACGGCCGGGACGAGGGCTTCACCAAGCTGCTGTTCGACGACAGCCCCGAAGCCCACGGCCACGGCAAGATCCTGGGCGGCGGCATTGTCGGCACGCACGCCGGCGACATGATCGGAGAGATCGCGCTGGCCATCGAGATGGGCGCAGACGCCGTGGACATCGGCAAGACCATCCACCCGCACCCCACGCTGGGCGAGAGCATCGGCATGGCCGCCGAAGTGGCCCACGGCAGCTGCACCGACCTTCCGCCGGCACGGCGCTGAGCCTGCGGCGCGGCGGCACACTGCGGCGCATGCAAGCACCGCTTTCCTGGCTGGGCAGCCGCCTGCCCTTGATCCAGGCCCCGATGGCCGGCGCGCAGGACGCCGGCCTGGCGCTGGCCGTGGGCGCCGCCGGGGGCCTGGGTTCCCTGCCGGCCGCCCTCCTCGGCCCCGATGCGCTGCGCTCGCAGATGCACAGGCTGCAATCGGCCGGTCGCCCCTGGCTGGTCAACTTCTTCGCCCACCAACCCGCTGCCCCTGACCCGGTGGTCGAGGCCCGCTGGGTCGAACGCCTGCGGCCCTGGGCGCAAGCCTTGGGACTGGACGCCGAGGCCGCCGCGCCGCGCGGCGCCGTTC
>CAYVGD010000434.1:0-1976 GCA_964450095.1 uncultured Polaromonas sp. | reverse complement strand
CCCGGCATGCTGATGCGCGCCTACCGCTTCCTGCAGGAGAACCCCAACCCCAGCGAGGAAGAGATCCGCATGGGCATGAGCGGCAACCTGTGCCGCTGCACCGGCTACCAGAACATCGTCAAGGCAGTGCAGTACGCCGCCAAGAAGCTGCAGGAACAAGCCACGGCCACGGCCTGAAGGAGACACGCCCATGAACGCACCCATTCCCTCCGTCGAAGCCCGCGAGCTGGCCCTGGCCGGCATGGGCGCCTCGCGCCTGCGCAAGGAAGATGCCCGCTTCATCCAGGGCAAGGGCAACTATGTCGACGACATCAAGATGCCCGGCATGCTGCACATGGACATCGTGCGCTCGCCGATCGCCCATGGCCGCATCAAGAAGATCCACAAGGAGGCGGCGCTGGCCATGCCCGGCGTGCACGCCGTGCTGACGGCCGACGACCTCAAGCCGCTGAAGCTGCACTGGATGCCCACGCTCGCCGGCGACGTGCAGGCGGTGCTGGCCGACGAGAAGGTGCACTTCCAGATGCAGGAAGTGGCCATCGTCATCGCCGACGACCGCTACATTGCCGCCGACGCGGTGGAGGCCGTGGAAGTCGAATACGAAGAGCTGGACCCCGTGGTGGACCCCTACGCCGCGCTGCAGCCCGGCGCCCCGGTGATTCGCGAGGACCTGGCCGGCAAGACCGAAGGCGCGCACGGCAAGCGCGACCACCACAACCACATCTTCACCTGGGAGGCCGGCGACAAGGCGGCGGCCGACGCGGCTTTTGCCAATGCGCCCGTCAAGGTGACGCAGCACATGCACTACCCGCGCGTGCACCCCTGCCCGCTGGAGACCTGCGGCTGCGTGGCCAGCTTCGACCCCGTGCGCGGCGAGCTCACCACCTACATCACCAGCCAGGCGCCGCACGTGGTGCGCACCGTGGTGAGCATGCTCTCGGGGATTCCCGAGTCGAAGGTGCGCATCGTCAGCCCCGACATCGGCGGCGGCTTCGGCAACAAGGTGGGCGTGTACCCCGGCTACGTGTGCGCCATCGTGGCCTCCATCGTGCTGGGCAAGCCCGTGAAGTGGGTGGAAGACCGCATGGAGAACATCTCCACCACGGCCTTCGCCCGCGACTACCACATGGACGGCGAATTGGCCGCCACGCCGGACGGCAAGATCCTCGGCCTGCGCGTGAACGTGGTGGCCGACCACGGCGCGTTCGACGCCTGCGCCGACCCGACCAAGTTCCCCGCGGGGCTGTTCCACATCTGCTCCGGCAGCTACGACATCCCGGCCGCGCACTGCTCGGTCAAGGGCGTCTACACCAACAAGACGCCGGGGGGCGTGGCCTACCGCTGCTCGTTCCGCGTGACCGAGGCGGTCTACCTGATCGAGCGCATGGTGGACGTGCTCGCGCAGAAGCTGAACATGGACAAGGCCGAGATCCGCGCCAAGAACTTCATCCAGAAGGAACAGTTCCCCTACACCAGCGCCTTCGGCTTCGAGTACGACTCGGGCGACTACCACACGGCCCTCAAGAAGGTGCTCGATGCGGTGGACTACCCGGCGCTGCGCGCCGAGCAGGCGGCCCGCCGCGCCGACCCCGACAGCCCCACGCTCATGGGCATCGGGCTCGTGACCTTCACCGAGGTGGTGGGCGCCGGCCCGTCCAAGATGTGCGACATCCTGGGCGTGGGCATGTTCGACAGCTGCGAGATCCGCATCCACCCGACGGGCAGCGCCATCGCCCGCATGGGAACGATCACGCAGGGCCAGGGCCACCAGACCACGTATGCGCAGATCATCGCCACCGAGCTGGGCATCCCCAGCGAGGTGATCCAGGTGGAGGAGGGCGACACCAGCACCGCGCCCTACGGCCTGGGCACCTACGGCTCGCGCTCCACCCCGGTGGCCGGCGCCGCCATCGCCCTGGCCGCCCGCAAGATCCACGCGAAGGCCCGCAAGATCGCGGCCCACCTGCTGGAAGTCA
>CAYVGD010000433.1:0-1979 GCA_964450095.1 uncultured Polaromonas sp. | reverse complement strand
ACGGCACGCTGCAGGGCCTGGCCCGCACCGACAAGCCGGCGTTCTGCTTCCAGGGGCACCCGGAAGCCTCGCCCGGCCCGCACGACATCGCCTACCTGTTCGACCGCTTCACGGCATTGATGGCCACGGCCCAGGAGAAAAAGTAATGCCCAAGCGCACAGACCTCAAAAGCATCCTCATCATCGGCGCCGGCCCCATCGTCATCGGTCAGGCCTGCGAGTTCGACTACTCCGGCGTGCAGGCCTGCAAGGCCCTGCGCGAAGAGGGTTACCGGGTCATCCTGATCAACAGCAACCCTGCCACGATCATGACCGACCCGGCCACGGCCGATGCCACCTACATCGAGCCCATCACCTGGCAGATGGTGGAAAAGATCATCGAGCGCGAGCGGCCCGATGCCATCCTGCCCACCATGGGCGGCCAGACCGCGCTCAACTGCGCGCTGGACCTCTGGCGCAACGGCGTGCTGGACAAGTACAAGGTCGAGCTGATCGGTGCCACCCCCGAGGCGATCGACAAGGCCGAAGACCGCCTGAAATTCAAGGACGCGATGACCAAGATCGGCCTGGGCTCGGCGCGTTCGGGCATTGCCCACAGCATGGAAGAGGCCTGGGCCGTGCAGAAGCACGTGGGTTTTCCCACCGTCATCCGTCCCAGCTTCACGCTGGGCGGCACGGGCGGCGGCATCGCCTACAACGCCGAGGAGTTCGAGGTCATCTGCAAGCGCGGCCTGGAGGCTTCGCCCACCAACGAACTGCTCATCGAAGAGTCGCTGCTGGGCTGGAAAGAGTATGAGATGGAGGTCGTGCGCGACAAGGCCGACAACTGCATCATCGTCTGCTCGATCGAAAACCTCGACCCCATGGGCGTGCACACCGGTGACTCCATCACCGTGGCCCCGGCCCAGACGCTGACCGACAAGGAATACCAGATCCTGCGCAACGCGTCTCTCGCCGTGCTGCGCGAGATCGGCGTGGACACGGGCGGCTCGAACGTGCAGTTCTCCATCAACCCGAAGGACGGTCGCATGATCGTCATCGAGATGAATCCCCGCGTATCGCGCTCGTCCGCGCTGGCCTCGAAGGCCACGGGCTTTCCTATCGCCAAGGTCGCCGCCAAGCTGGCCGTGGGCTACACGCTCGATGAACTGCGCAACGAGATCACGGGCGGCGCCACGCCGGCAAGCTTCGAGCCCAGCATCGACTACGTGGTCACCAAGATCCCGCGCTTTGCGTTCGAGAAATTCCCCACCGCCGATTCGCGCCTGACGACGCAGATGAAGTCCGTGGGCGAGGTCATGGCAATGGGCCGCACCTTCCAGGAGTCCTTCCAGAAAGCCTTGCGCGGCCTGGAAGTGGGCGTGGACGGCATGAACGAGAAGACCCAGGACCGCGAGGTGCTGGAAAAGGAACTGGGCGCCCCCGGCCCCGAGCGCATCTGGTACGTAGGCGACGCATTCGCCCAGGGCATGAGCGTGGAAGAGGTGCACGCGCTCACCAAGATCGACCCTTGGTTCCTGGTGCAGATCGAGCAGATCGTGAAGATCGAGCTGGAGCTTGAAACCAAGACCCTGGACGAGATCGATGCGGCCACGCTGCGCGCGCTCAAGCAAAAGGGCTTCTCCGACCGCCGCCTGGCCAGGCAGCTGCACACCACGGACACGGCCGTTCGCGACAAGCGCCGCGCCCTGGGCGTACGCCCTGTCTACAAGCGCGTGGACACCTGTGCGGCCGAGTTCTCCACCGACACCGCCTACATGTACTCGACCTACGAGGCCGAGCACAGTGAGTGCGAGGCCGAGCCCACCGAGCGCAAGAAGATCATGGTGCTCGGCGGCGGCCCGAACCGCATTGGCCAGGGCATCGAATTCGACTACTGCTGCGTGCACGCGGCGCTCGCCATGCGCGAGGACGGCTACGAGACCATCATGGTCAACTGCAACCCCGAGACCGTCTCCACCGACTACGACACCTCCGACC
>CAYVGD010000432.1:0-1998 GCA_964450095.1 uncultured Polaromonas sp. | reverse complement strand
CCGAAGAGTGCGTCATCGCGAAGACCAGCGGCTGGGTGCTGGTGGCTGACGGGCGCACTGTCTACCTGGTGATGGGCCAGGAACGCACCTTGTGCTTCGGCCAGGTTGAGAGCTTTGCCGACGTCGACGACTATGCCTTCTTCATGAGCCGCGGAGAGAACGCGAACTTGAACACGTTCGTCGACGTGGGTTCCCAGTTCTTCGGGCGCCACTTTCCGGGGATGGGGGCCGACCCCTCGTATTCCAGCGCCAGCTTCGGCATGCGCTTTCTGCGCAGCTTTAGCCAAGTGGGCGGCGACGTCTCTGGGTACCCCGCTTTCATGCGCGGCATCGGCGAGGCCTCGGTCATGAACATGAACAGTCCGCGGCTGGGTGTCACGCAAGCCAACGCCGTCGGTGGCAAGGTGCTGCTGTTCCCGATCCTGGCCGTGGAGCGCACAGGCGGCACCTCCAACTGGCAGAACAGCACCTATCGCGGGCAGCTGCGCGGGGTCTTCGCGCCGGGCGGCTTCGCCTCGCCGGACGCCTTTCTCAACGGCATCTGCCTGCTCGATGACGTGCTGGTCAACGGCGTGACGCGTCGTGTCGCCGTCGTGCGCTTCGGCGCCGGCCAGCCGTTCCAGCTGGCCTTCGACATCAGCGACACCTGGGCCTGAGATGCCGCAGCCCCGCTTCGTTGCCGGCCCTCTGATGGTCGACGCCTACACGCCTGGCGCCCCAGGCGGCCGCCAGCTGGGCGACGTGACTTCGCTGACGCCGCTGCTTTCGCTGGGGGCAAAAGCCTTTGCTGGCACGGTGCAGGTGGGCACCACGCCCGTATCTGGGCGGCTGGTGCGGGTGTATGACCGCGCCACCGGCCAGCTGCTGCGGCAGACGCGCAGCGATGGTGCCGGCCAGTACGCCGTGCCGTCGCTGACCGACGCGCGCAGCTACTACGTGGTGGGCCTGGACAACCAGCCAGGCGGGCAGAACGCGGCTGTGGCCGACGATGTGCGCCCGGCCTGAGCACGCCGTGTGGCTGCCATCCTCGACATCACCCTGCCGGACGGCGGCTACACGCCGCCACCTGCGCTGGCCGTTGTCCTGGTGCTGGGTGGCACGCCACCCCCGCAGCCCGAGATTCAGCCCGGCTTTGGCGGGCAGCCGATCCGGCTGGCATGGGGCCGATCGGCCGTGGCAGTGGCGGGAGGTGTTGGGCTCGCCTGGGGCCGTGCCCAGCACGCGGTGGCTGGCACAGCGCGCATGCCCTGGAACGGCGCGGCTGCCGCACGCAGCCGGTGGGCTGCTCTGCCGTGGCAGACGGCCGCGCGCCTGGGCCATTCGCCCGTTCGCCTGCCGTGGCAAGCCGCTCAGCGGCTGCACCGCGACCTGCGCCTGCCGTGGCAGCCCGCGGGCCAGCTGCACCGCCAGGCCGTGCTGCGCTGGGCCGCTGCAGCACAGCGTGCACGGGCCGTGCAAGTGCCGTGGGGCGCGGCACGGCTCTTCGTGGGCCCAGGCCGGCAGCCTGTGCAGATCGACCCGCAGCCGTCGCCCGTGCTGGGCTGGCTGCATCTGCGACTGTGCCGCCCCCTGGCCGCAGATCGGCTGCACCTGGTGCTGGGGCGCAACCCATGCGCTGGCTGGGTTCCTGGCAGCGCTGGCCAGCGCGTCATCGCCTCGAGGAGTGCGTACGTGCAGAACCACAGCCTGAGCATCGTGAGGCTGCCCGACTTGCAGCCGCTGCCGGCGTACAGCGCCACCTGGAGTGCCGACGACAGCAACTTCGGCTGGCAGCTGTCCTTCACCGGGCCGTCGGCGTTGCTGGACCTGCTGGCACCGGTGGGCGGCCTGCCGCGGCTGCTGCGGCCATAATCGGGGTATGGATCGCGGCCTATTTCCAGCTCCTGCCCGGCAAGATATACGCCGTGAGCGGGGCGAGCGCCCCGGCCTTGATCCCGGCGGCGGTTGCGTTCCTGTTCATCCTGGCGAGGCTCCAGGCCGTTCCGGAGGAACTTTATG
>CAYVGD010000431.1:0-2014 GCA_964450095.1 uncultured Polaromonas sp. | reverse complement strand
GGCGGCGAGATCCCGATGTTCTACGACTCGATGATCGCCAAGCTCATCGTGCACGGCAAGGACAGGAACGACGCGATCGCCAAGATGCGGGAAGCGCTCAATGGCTTCGTGATCCGCGGCATCAGCTCCAACATCCCGTTCCAGGCCGCGTTGCTGGCACATCCCCAGTTCGTGAGCGGCCAGTTCAACACCGGCTTCATCGCCGAGCATTACGCCAAGGGCTTCGCGGCCGAGGACGTGCCGCACAGCGACCCCGGCTTCCTGGTGGCGCTGGCGGCCTACGTGCGGCGCAAGTCGCGCCAGCGCGCCGCGCGCATCGGCGGGCAGCTGCCCGGCTATGACGTCAAGGTGGGGCAGCACTACACCGTCATCGTGCTGGGCGCCGAAGGCCGCCACGAGCATGTGCAGGTGACCATGGACGACACCGGCGGCATCCACGGGCCGGCCGTGATCCAGGTTGGCGGCAAGACCTACGCCATCGAGAGCACCTCGCGGCTGAATGACATCTGCATCCAGGGAACGGTCAATGGACAGCGCTTCACGGCCCAGGTCGAGCGCGGTTCGGCCAAGAACCCGCTGGCCCTGGTGGTGCAGCACAACGGCACACGCATTGAAGCCCTGGTGATGTCGCCGCGCATGGCCGAGCTGCACCAGCTCATGCCCTACAAGGCACCGCCGGACCTCAGCCGCTTTGTGCTTTCGCCCATGCCGGGCCTGCTGGTCGACGTGGCCGTGCAGCCAGGGCAGAAGGTGCAGGCCGGCGAACGCGTGGCCGTGATCGAGGCCATGAAGATGGAGAACGTGCTTTTTGCCGCGGCCGATGGCGTGGTCGGCAAGGTGCTGGCAGCCAAGGGCGAATCGCTCACGGTGGACCAGCCCATCGTCGAGTTCGTCTGAGCCGCTCCTTCCAGGAGGAATGCCATGGACCTGTTGCACTTCGAGGCCCAGCTCGCCTCCGAGGGTTACCCGACGGTCACCACCGTCACCCAGCCCCCGGGGTATGCGATGGCCGAGCATGCCCACGCGTTCGATGCGTGCGCGCTCATCCTGCGGGGCGACTTCACCATCACCGCAGGCGGCGTGGCCACCCACTACCGCGAGGGTGACGTTTTCCGCTTGCCCGCCGGCACCGTGCACACCGAAAGCGCGCGGGCCGAGGGCGTCGAATACCGCGCCGGCCGGCGCAGCAAGGAGCAGTGAATGAATCGTCCTTTCAAGGTCCTGGGCGTGCAGCAGATCGCCATTGGCGGCCCCAGCAAGGCGCGGCTGCGCACCCTCTGGGTGGACATGCTGGGCCTGGAGGTCACGGGCAACTTTGTCAGTGAACGCGAGAACGTCGACGAGGACATCTGCGCCATGGGGGCCGGTGCCTTCAAGGTCGAAGTGGACCTGATGCAGCCCCTGGACCCCGCGAAAAAGCCCGCTGTGCACACCACCCCGCTGAACCACGTGGGCCTGTGGATCGACGACCTGCCTCGGGCGGTGGAGTGGCTGTCTGCCCAGGGTGTGCGCTTCGCGCCCGGCGGTATCCGCAAGGGCGCTGCGGGCTTTGACATCTGCTTTCTGCACCCCAAGGCCAGCGATGAATGCCCCATCTCGGGCGAAGGCGTGCTCATCGAACTGGTGCAGGCGCCTGCAGAGGTGGTGAAAGCCTTCGCCGCGCTCCAAGCCCAGCCGGCCTGAGCGTTCCCTGCTGGCGCCCCCGCCGGCTCAGCGCAACGCGCACGAGGCAGTTGGCCCCGAGGCAGCCACAACGCCTGACCGATTTGCTCAGGCAGATGCCGCTCGCCCAGCCGAGCGGCAGGGCTGCGTGGTCGCGTCCGGTGGTTCCGTTCAGTGGTTCCGTTCGGGGGTTCTGTTCGGTGGTTCTGTGAGAGCCTTCGCCTGGAGTGCGATTCGGGTTCGCCGACATGCTTCACTTGCTGCGCGCACTCGGCCCGGCCATTCATTCACACGCCCGGAGCGCGGCGCACCGGGCCTTTTCGCTTGCACGCGGCCCGGGGGGCTGGGCAGC
>CAYVGD010000430.1:0-2024 GCA_964450095.1 uncultured Polaromonas sp. | reverse complement strand
GTGAAAACACCAAGCGCGTGAAGTTCGGCTACGCCGGTTCCAACTACGCGCTGAACGACTTCAGCCTCGAAGGCATGGTGCCCGTCGAGGTCGAAGAAGAAGCCATGGCGGTGCCCGGCATCGACATGGGCGAACGCTCCATCAACGAGGTGCAGGCCATCATGGCCCTGGGTCTGGAGAAGGCCGCTGCCGACATTGCCCGCAACGCTGCCAGCTATGGCGCCAGCAACAAGGTCACCCTGTCCGGCACCGGCCAGTGGTCCGACCTGACCTCGGGCGTGAGCAACCCGATCAAGAACATCGAGACCGCCAAGGAAGCTGTGCGCGCTGCCACCGGTAAGCGCCCCAACACCGTGGTGATGGGCGCGGCCGTGATGGCCATGCTTCGCCAACACCCCCTGGTGCTGGACCGCATCAAGTACACCGGCCGCGACGTGGCCACGCCCGAGCTGCTGGCCAGCCTGTTCGGCGTGCAACGCGTGGTGGTGGGCGACGCCATCTACTCCAACGACGCCGGCACGGCCTTCACCGACGTGTGGGGCAAAGATGTGGTGGTGGCCTACACCCAGCTGGGCAGCTTGCAATCGGCTGGCCTGCCGAGCTACGGCTACACCTACCAGCTCAACGGCTACCCCAAGGTGGAGGAGCCCTACTACGAGCGCAACGCCAAGTCGTGGATCTACCCGGTCACCCGGGTGGAGGCCCCGGTGATGGCCGCGCCCTCGGCCGGCTACCTCATCACCAACGCGGTGGCCTGATCATGAAGGTCGTGATCGTCCACCCCGTGGAGCACGACGGCAAGGCCTTGCCCGTGGGCAAGGCTGTCGATCTGCCCAAGGCTGCCGCCGAGGCGCTGATCGCCTGCGGCTCTGCTGAGCTCGACAGCTCAGCCAAGCAGGCAGCCGCCGAAGCCGCCGCCAAGGCCCAAGCCATTGCCGACGCCGAACAGGCCGTGGCCGTGGCCACCACCCAGCTCGAAGCTGCCGACGGCGACGAAGCCAAGGCCGCTGCCCAGGCGGTGCTGGACGCCGCCCAGGCCGACCTGGCCAAGGTCAAGGGCTGACAAGGGGCTGACCCGTGTTCGCAGAGGACCTGACCCTGTTCTTTGACACCGCAGACTTTGCGGTGCCCGCCACCTTGCCCGGTGGTGCAGTGGTCTCCGTCCTCTTCGACCGGCCCTATGGCGAATCCTTCGACGGCCAGGTGGCGGGCTACAGCCCGCGCGCCATGGGCCGCACCGAAGACCTGGCCGCGCTTACCTACGGCGACGTGGTGGTGATCGATGGCCAGTCCTGGACGGTCACCTCCACCCAGCCTGACGGGCACGGCGTCACCACCCTCAAGTTGCGCGAGGCCTGACCGTGGCTGACCACCTCCAGACCCAGATCCTCAACAACCTCAAGGCGGCGCTCACCGGCGCCACCGCAGCCGGCGCCCGGGTGTTCAAGGAACGGCTGGATCCGCTGCAGGCCAACGAGCTGCCCGGCATCCTGATCGAGCCCAGCCAGGAAGACATCGCCTCGCCCCAGACCATCGGCATGTCGTACCGCCAAACCCGGTCCCTGCGCATCAACGTGGACATCGTGGTGGCCGCCAGCACTGGCTTTGGCGACATGGCCCGCGCCATCGGCAAAGAAGTCGAGCTGGCCGTGGCCGCCGACCCCACGCTGGGCAACGCCGCGCGCGGCCTGGTCAAGCCCATCGGCATTGCCTGGGCGCCCGACGGTGATGTCGAAGTCACCAAAGTGCGCCAGCGCATCGTGCTGCAGGCCACCTACCACACCCTCAACGACAGCCCAGACGCCACCGCCTGATCCGTCCACACGTTTGCACCCCACGCACCCCACCTAGGAGCCCACCATGCCCGCAGCCTCTGGCGTTTTCAAACAAATCGCGATCAAGCAGGAAGTCACCTACGGCACCCTGCCGGTCGCCAGCGGCGCCCAGTTGCTGCGCCGGGTCGAGTTCGCCACCAACCTGCAGAAGGACGCCTACGAGTCCAACGAGATCCGCACCGACCTGCA
>CAYVGD010000429.1:0-2029 GCA_964450095.1 uncultured Polaromonas sp. | reverse complement strand
ACGCTGGACAACGAGGAGGCGCGCATCGTCATCGGCCAGAACGTGCCCTTCGTGACCGGCCGCTACACCAATACCGGCGCGAACACCAACGGCGTGGTCAACCCCTTCCAGACCATCGAGCGCCGCGACGTGGGCCTGACGCTGCGTGTGCGGCCGCAGATCAGCGAGACCGGCAGCGTGAAGATGGCCATCTCGCAGGAGGTCAGCAGCGTGCAGCCCTCGTCGGTCAATTCACCCTCGGGCCCGATCACCAACAAGCGCTCGATCGACTCCAACGTGCTGGTCGAGGACGGCTCCATCGTGGTGCTGGGCGGCCTGTTGCAGGACGACTTTGCCGACAACGAGGAGCGCGTGCCCGTGCTGGGCGGCCTGCCCGTGGTGGGCAACCTGTTCAAGAACCGCTCGCGCACCCGCAAGAAGACCAACCTGATGGTGTTCCTGCGGCCCGTGGTGGTGCGCGACGCCTCGGCCACGGACGACCTGTCCATGGACCGCTACGAGATGATGCGTGCCCAGCAGCGCCAGGTGCAGGCCCAGCCGCACCCCATGCTGCCGGTGCCGGCGCCCACGGGCCTGCCGGCCTGGCCCGGGGAGGGTGATTCGCCCCGCCCGGCCCGGCCCCAGCCGGTGGCACCTGCACCCGGTGTGCCCGCTGCGCCGCTGCCTCCGGCCGAGGTGCCGCCGCCCCAGCCCGGCTCGACCTGGCAGCCGCGCGAGACGCCCGCGCCGCTGCTGCCGCCTTCGAAGACCTCGCCGGTGGCTTCGGCCGCAGGCGAGCCCCTGATGTGAGGACCGCCATGGCTGCCGCCGCCTACCCCCTGCCCTATGGTTTTGCCCGCGCCTTCCAGCTGCTGCTGGAGGCTGGCGAGGACGGTCTCACGCTCTGGCACGGCGTTGCCCCGGCGGCCGGCCCGCTCAGCGAGGTGCTTCGCAAGCATGCCGTGCGCCGCCTGCAGCAGGCCGAGCCCGGCTGGCTGGCGCACCGCATCAGCAGCGCCTACGCGCAGGCCGAGTCCAGCGCCGCCACGGTGGCCAGCGAGGTCGAGAACGATGCAGACCTCTCGCGCATGCTGCAGGACCTGCCGCCCGTGGAAGACCTGCTGGCCACCGACGACGATGCGCCCATCATCCGCCTGCTCAACGCGCTGCTCACCCAGGCCGCGCGCGATGGCGCCAGCGACATCCACATCGAACCCTACGAGCGCCACTCCAGCGTGCGCTTTCGCGTGGACGGCCTGCTGCGCGAGGTGGTGCAGCCCAACCGCGCGTTGCACGCTGCGCTGATCTCGCGCCTGAAGATCATGGCCGATCTGGACATCGCGGAAAAACGCCTGCCGCAGGACGGTCGCATTTCGCTGCGCATGGGCACGCGCGCGGTCGACGTGCGCGTGTCCACGCTGCCCAACGCCCACGGCGAACGTGCGGTGCTGCGCCTGCTGGACAAGAGCGGCGAGCGCCTGAGCCTGGAAGGCCTGGGCATGGAAGGGCAGACGCTAGAGCGCTTCGATGCGCTGCTGGCGCAGCCGCACGGCATCGTGCTGGTCACCGGCCCCACCGGCTCGGGCAAGACCACCACGCTGTATGCGGCGCTCAGCCGTTTCGATGCCAGCCAGTCCAACATCATGACGGTGGAGGACCCCGTCGAGTACGAACTGCCCGGCGTCGGCCAGACGCAGGTGAACAGCCGCATCGAGCTGGACTTTGCCAAGGCGCTGCGCGCCATCCTGCGGCAAGACCCGGACATCATCATGATCGGCGAGATCCGTGACTTCGAGACCGCGCAGATCGCCATCCAGGCCTCGCTCACCGGCCACCTGGTGCTGGCCACGCTGCACACCAACGACGCGGCCAGCGCCGTCACACGGCTGGTGGACATGGGGATCGACCCCTTCCTGCTGAGCTCGTCGCTGCTGGGCGTCTTGGCCCAGCGCCTGGTGCGCAAGTGCTGCAGCGCGTGCGGCGGCGCAGGCTGCGGCGCGTGCGCCCGCTCGGGCTGTGCCGGCCGCACCGGGGTGTTCGAGATGCTGGA
>CAYVGD010000428.1:0-2035 GCA_964450095.1 uncultured Polaromonas sp. | reverse complement strand
CACTCGCCGTACTGGCCCAGGGTGGTCCAGGTCTTCTGGCCGTTGACGATGTAATGGTCGCCGCGCCGCTCGGCCCGGCACTTGAGCGATGCGAGGTCCGAGCCTGCGCCGGGTTCGCTGTAGCCCTGGCTCCACCACACCTGGCCCGAGGCGATGCCGGGCAGAAAGCGCTCCTGCTGCGCGCGGCTGCCGAAGGCCATGATGACGGGGGCCACCATCACCGGGCCGAAGGGCACCACACGGGGTGCGCCGGCCAGCGCGCATTCCTCCTCGAACAAGTGGCGCTGCACCGCGTTCCAGCCCGGGCCGCCGAATTCGCGCGGCCAGGCGTGGCCCAGCCAGCCCTTTTCACCCAGGATGCGGGCCCAGCGCTGCATGTCGTCCCGGCTCAGGCGCAGGCCGTGATGCACCTTGTGGGAAATCTCGGGCGGCAGGTGCTGCCGCACCCATTGGCGAACGTCTTCGCGAAAGCGCTGTTCTTCGGGCGTGAAGGCCAGGTCCATGCAATGTCTCCAAGTTGGCGGGCCGCTGCGGGCGGCCGGTGGCTCAATTTTTAGCACGGTCGTGCGGCCGCGCTTGTCGCAGCTGTGATCGTCCGTGCGGCGCCAGGGGCTGGCTTCATGGAAAGCCCCAGTTGCCAGGCGCTGGCCTGCCCCGGGCGACCCGTGGTTTTCAAAGAGCGCCCCCTACACTTGAGCCATGTCCGCGCCTGTCCCGCTGCCCGTCTTGAACATCGTCATCCTGATTTCCGGCACGGGCTCGAACATGCAGGCCATCGTTTCTGCAGCCGAGCGGGAGAGGTGGTCGGAGCGCCTGGGCGCGCGCGTGGCTGCCGTGGTCAGCAACAAGGCCGAAGCGGCGGGCCTGGCCTGGGCGCGCGAGCAGGGCCTGGCCACCGAGGTGGTGGACCACAGGGCGTTTGCATCGCGCGAGGCCTTCGATGCCGAACTGGTGCGCTGCATCGACCGCCACGCGCCCGCGCTGGTGGTGCTGGCTGGCTTCATGCGCATCCTGACGCCGGGCTTCGTGCAGCACTACGAGCATCGGCTGGTGAACATCCATCCATCGCTGTTGCCGGCGTTCCCGGGCCTGCACACGCACAGGCGCGCCATCGAGGCCGGCTGCACCGTGGCGGGCACGACGGTGCACCTGGTCACGGCCGAACTGGACCACGGACCCATCCTGGCGCAAGCGACGGTGCCGGTGCTGCCGGGCGACACCGAGCAGGCACTGGCTGCGCGCGTGCTGGTGGAAGAGCACAAGCTCTACCCCCAGGCGATCCGGCAATGGTTGGAGCGACTTCCAGCGGCATGAATGCCCGGTAGCCAGCGGCATGAGTGCCCGGCACGCTGGGCAATGCGTTTACGCTGAACGGGTCTTGCCCGCCGCGCCGCCGACGGAGCCCGAGGCTGCTGCGCAAGCGCGCCCCGGGGTGCGCTCACATCTTGGACTGGAACACCAGGCCCGCGTGCTCGCGCAGCGCGTGGAACTTGATCTTCGGCCACTGCTGCTCGACCGCGCGCAGGGTGGCGCTGTGGTCCACGAGCAGCGTGGGCGCGTCCACCGCGTCGAGGGCCACGCGGTGCTGGTTGGCGTCCATGAACTTCTTGAGCTCGTTCGCGTCGTCCGACGTGACCCAGCGGGCCAGGTTGAAGTGGCTGCCCGTGATGCGCGCCTTCACGCCGTACTCGTGCTCCAGGCGGTGGGCCACCACCTCGAACTGCAGCTGACCGACGGCGCCCAGCAGCAGCAGGGAGCCGGCGATCGGGCGGAACACCTGGATGGCGCCTTCCTCGCCCAGCTGCGTGAGGCCTGCGCGCAGCTGCTTGGTGCGCAGCGGGTCGGCCACCTCGACCACGCGGAACATCTCCGGCGCAAAAAAGGGCAGGCCCGTGAACTGCAGCATCTCGCCTTCGGTGAGCGTGTCGCCCAACTGCAGCACGCCGTGGTTGGGAATGCCGATGATGTCGCCTGCGAAGGCGGTGTCCAGCAGTTCGCGGCGCTGGCTCATGAAGCTCACCACGGTGTTGGGCCG
>CAYVGD010000427.1:0-2066 GCA_964450095.1 uncultured Polaromonas sp. | reverse complement strand
GCCCTGGGTGGCGAGATCCGCTTTCAGGAGCGCGTGAGCGACCTGCATGCCGAGGACGGACCACGCGGACGCCACCTGCGGGGGCTGGTGGTCGAACGGCTCACCGACGGCAGCCGCTATGAACTGGAGGCCGACCACGTGGTGCTGGCGTTGGGACACAGTTCGCGCGACACCTTCGAGATGCTGCATGCGCGCGGCGTTTTCCTGCAGGCCAAGCCCTTTTCGGTGGGTTTCCGTGTGGAGCATCCGCAAGGCATGATCGATCGCGCCCGCCACGGCGTTCACGCCGGCCACCCGCTGCTGGGCGCCGCAGACTACAAGCTGGTGCACCACGCCAGCAACGGCCGCTCGGTCTACAGCTTCTGCATGTGCCCGGGCGGCACGGTGGTGGCCGCCACATCCGAGCCGGGGCGCGTGGTGACCAACGGCATGAGCCAGTACTCACGCAACGAGCGCAATGCCAACGCCGGCATTGTGGTGGGCATCAACCCGGTCGATTTCCTGCTCCCCGGCGAGGAACCCGGCCCCGGCGGGGTGGTGCATCCGCTGGCCGGCGTGGCGCTGCAGCGGCGGCTGGAGTCGCATGCCTACGTGCTGGGCGGCAGCAGCTACGAGGCACCGGGCCAGCTGGTGGGGGACTTCATCGCCGGCCGGGCCTCGCGCGAATTCGGTGAGGTGATTCCCTCGTACAAGCCAGGCGTGCACCTCACCGACCTGGCCACGGCCCTGCCACCGTATGCCGTTGAGGCCATGCGGGAGGCCTTCCCGGCCTTTGGCCGCAAGATCAAGGGCTTTGACCGGGCCGATGCGGTGCTCACCGGCGTGGAGACGCGCACCTCGTCTCCCGTGCGCATCCAGCGCGGCGAAGACCACCAGAGCATCAACCTGCGCGGCCTGTACCCGGCGGGCGAAGGGGCCAGCTACGCCGGCGGCATTCTTTCGGCGGGCGTGGACGGCATCGAGGTGGCCGAGGCCGTGGCGCGCAGCATCGCCCACGCCTGACGATCGCAAGCGCACGCCAGCCCCTTCTCGCGCTACCCCGGCAGCTTTCTCGTACCGGGGCCAGCTCCTGCAGGGCCGGTGAACTCAGCGCAGCTCCACCAGTTCGACCCGGTCGGCCACCTGCGCCGGCAGCCTGACCTTCCAGCCCTGGAAATACAGCTGGGCCTGGCGCAACTGGCTGGAGTGCAATTGCCAGGGCGGCGGGCCGTAGAAGCTGCGGCCCTCGCCTGCTTCCAGCCGGAACTGCTGCGGCCGGCCCTGGCCGTCGATCACGCACAGGTCCAGGCTGGCCCGGCTGACCACATACACCATGTCGCCTGGCTTGCTGGCCTGTGGCGGCGTGACCGAGGGCGCTGGCGACGGCGCGCAGGGTGGCTCGCCCGCTTCTGCGCGTGCCTCGGCGCTTGCTGGTTGGGCGGGGACTTCCCGTGTGACCGGGCTCGCAGCCAAGGTCTCGGCTGCGGCCGGGGGCAAAGCCGGTGCCGCGCGCCCAGCCTCTGGCGGGACCAGGAACGGCGCAGTGCCTGCCTGGGAAAGCGGTGGACTTCGCTCCCAATGCCCCACGGCCACCGCGCCGGCGAAAAAAAGCGCTGAAAGCGCCAGCCCGCCGGGCATCACCCACCGGCGGCGGCTGGCCTTGGGTGTCGTCGAGCCAGCGCCCACACGGGTGGCGCTGGCGGCGCTCGCCTCGGGTGTGCCGAGCGGTCTGTGGAGAGGCGGCTCGGACGGCAGGGTCTGGCCCGTGGCGGGGGGCAGGGCAGAAGGCTCTTGGCTGGTCACCAGCCGGGTCAGGTCGCCGCCCAGGTGCTGCAGGGTCTTACGGACCGCCAGTTGCCGGATGGCCGGGCTGTAGAACAGGCTCCTGCCGCCGCTTTCAAGTTCCAGCAGTTGGGCGGTCGACAGGCTCAGTCGCCGCGCCAGCACGGGCAGTTCGAGGCCGGCCTCCTCGCGCAAGCGCCGCAGGTAGGCGCCCAGGGCCTGATCGGAAGATGAAGCACTCATGGAAGACCAATGCGGTAGGCGATGAAGGCGAAGTGCGGGCGATGAGGCGCTGCGCCAGCGCC
>CAYVGD010000426.1:0-2068 GCA_964450095.1 uncultured Polaromonas sp. | reverse complement strand
CGGGCAAGGCGGCCCCCACCCTCGACACGCTGCGCCGGGTGGCCGCGGCGATGGGCTACCGCCTTGACGTGCGCTTTGTGCCGGCAGAAGAGGGGCAGCCTGAGCGATGCGCCGAGTTGGTGGGAGCGGAGTAGCCACGTCCGAACCGAGCCCCGGCGATACGGCCGGGGCTTTTTCATGCCCGCGCCCACAGGGGTTAGCCCAGCTATGACGCGCAACCACCACCTCGTGCGTCGGTGCTATTGTGTTCTCTTGCTGTTTAGGGGAGCGCGACAACCCGCGAAATGGTTGATCTTCTTCCGCCCATCCGCTATAATTATGAGCGCATAATTAGAACGCGGGTGGGTACATGCCGTCACAACCATCGAGCAAGATGGCCACGGTGCACGATTGGATAGAGGACCAACGCCAAGCCGACCTCGAGGCCGCAAGCAACCCCGAACATGGGGCGATGAGGGAGCTTGCCCGCCAGGGCGTAACGCCCTTCCTGGCACGCTTGATACGCGAGAGGGACACAACCCGCCCTTGCGGCCCTACCCTTGAGGACCAAGCCGAGGCGGCTGCGCTCGACCACCTGGTGGGCGTCTTTGGCATCGACCGGCGCAACAAGCGCGAGATGGCAATGGCGCGAAAGCAGGCCGAGTATGCGCGCAAGCTCACGGTTAACTTTGGGTTCCTAGAGACGAACCTTCGGCGCAACTTGCGCCGCAATCGCAAGCGGCTGGACCGCAAGCAAAAGGAGTACCGCCCGCGAAACAGGCGCGCTCACGCATGCTTTGGCATCCTCTCGCCTCGACAACGCCAAGAGGCGGAACAACTGTGGGCCGATGGCGCCAACCACGGCCTTACCTGGGCTGAGGCCATGCGCACAAAGCCCAGGGAGAACTATGCGGTTTACCAGAGGGTGCGGCGCATCCTGGGGCTGGTTACGAGAATGTCAACGGGAACGGATATATAAAGTGTAGGGGGAAGTAGTCGGTATCATTGCTACGTGCTGCATGGAATTAAATCCAGCGGCATAGCTACGGGCAACGGCCAAGGGGAGGGCTACCATGGCCTATTTCACAGCGCAGGAGGTGGCGGAGCTAACGGGCACGCCATACGGCTCCTTGATGTACTGGGTCAAGGAACACTTGCTGAATCCCGAGGGGGCACGCGCTGGCCGCCGGCGGGCGACGATCTGGCATGACAAGGATTTGCGCGAGGCGGCGATACTAAACGGGCTACGGCGGGCAGGGTTAAGCCTGCAGCAACTCCGCCGGGCCATTGAGTACCTGCGATCGGTGGGGCACAATCCCCTGTCAACCGGGCAATTCCTGGTGGTCAGTAATCAGGATGGAGAGCCCCAGGACGTGATAAAGCTCTGTGATGAGGGAGAGGCAATCGACCTACTCAAGCAGCCCGGGCAGCTCGTGCTGCGGCTCTGGGATGGCGACGGCGACTAGGGCATAAAAAGCGGCCGGCGAGTGCGGACACACTCACCGGGCCGTCATACGCAGGTGTGGCACACCCGCTACCTTATACATCGAGTGTACCACAATCCCGCTTGCTAGTCCACAAGGCGAGCGTGAATTTTGCGTATGACGGCCCCGCTGGCGTGCCCAGGCGGGGCTTTTGCGTTCCATTCAGGAAAGCGAATTTACGCAAGCTCGCCCGACGCGAGCCACTAAAACGGCGAGCTGGGCATTTGTAGCTAGTAGGGATACCTATAAAGCGGCGCGCTGGTGGGTTGGAGTAATCAGGAGGGGTGCCTGTAAAACACCCGTCGAATTCTCAGGATGGGGAGTAGAGGGAAAGTGCAACGGGCGCGGCGGACCTCACGGCCACATAAGGCATAAAACCGCCTGCGAAATGGGTAGTAGCAGTAGGAGGGCGAGCGGCGGCGAATTCGTATTTTGTCGTTTCTCACGGACAGGATACTCGCCCTCGTGTGCTAGATTGAAGCAGGCGCGCAAAGTGTCGCCCGAAACGTCAGGACCGAGCCGGGCGGCGTGGTAGAGTGAGGCGTGTCACCAAAACGGCGAATTCCATCATATGTATGGGATAGAGGGAGAAGGTAGGTGATTAG
>CAYVGD010000425.1:0-2085 GCA_964450095.1 uncultured Polaromonas sp. | reverse complement strand
GCCACACGTCCAGCTCCGTCCAGTTGGAGATGGGGAACACGCGGAAGTGCTCGCCCGGCTGCAGGCGGGTGTTGAAGAGGGTCCACAGCTCTGGGCGTTGCGCCTTGGGCTGCCACTGGCCGAAGCTGTCGCGGTGCGAAAAGATGCGCTCCTTGGCACGCGCCTTTTCTTCGTCGCGGCGGGCCCCGCCGATCAGTGCATCGAAGCGAAACTCCTCGATCGCCTCCAGCAGCGTCACCGACTGGTGCACATTGCGCGATTCACCCGGGTGCGACAGGCGCACCGTGCCGCGCTTCATGGAGTCTTCGACACTGCGCACGATGAGCTCGGCACCCAGCTGTTGGGCGCGCAAGTCGCGAAAAGCCGTCACCTCGGGAAAGTTGTGGCCGGTATCGATCATCAGCAGCGGGTAGGGGATGCGCCCGCCGCGCTGGGTGTCGATGAAGGCTTTTTCGGCGCACTTGAGCAGCACCAGCGAGTCCTTGCCGCCCGAAAACAACAGGGTCGGGCGCTCGAAAGCCGCGGCGACCTCGCGCAGGATGAAGATGGCCTCTTCCTCCAGCGCGTTCAGGTGGGCGTTGCTCAGCGTGGTGAGCAGCTGCGGGTCGGTCGGGGCGTTCATGGCTGCAGCTCCTTGAGGGCGATGACGGAGGCGTCTTTCACATGCAGCCCGCACTCCTTGGCCGATTCGCTCTCCCACCACCAGCGGCCGGAGCGGAAGTCCTCGCCCAGGGTCACGGCACGCGTGCACGGCGCACAGCCGATGCTGGGGAAGAACTGGTCGTGCAGCGCGTTGTAGGGGATGCCCTCCTGGCCGATGAAGTGCCACACGTCACCGGTGGTCCAGCGGGCCAGGGGATTGATCTTTTGGCGGCCTGCGCCGTCCGGCTCGATGAATTCCACCTGCGCGCGGGCCTGCGACTGCTCACGGCGAAGTCCGGTGATCCAGGCGGCTTTGCCTTTCAGCGCCCGCGCCAGCGGCTCCATCTTGCGGATGCCGCAGCAGGCCTTGCGCAGCTCGATGCTGCGGTACATGGCCTCGGCGCCGTGTTCTTTTTCAAAGGCCTCGGCGGCGCCGGGCTGCGGGCGGTGGATGTCGAGCTTGTTGCGGTAGCGCGCCTCGATCAGGCCGATGAGGGCCAGCGTGTCGTCGTGCAGCTTGCCGGTGTCGAGCACGAAGATGCGGGCACGCACGTCCAGCGCGTGCAGCAGGTGGGTGATCACCATGTCTTCGGCGCCCAGGCTGGAGGCCTGCGCCAGGGGCTGGAATTCGTCGCCCGCGCGGCGCAGCAGCAGGCGCGTCTGGTCCAGCTTGTCCTCGAAATCCGCCGAGCGGCGGGCATGCAGGCCAATGGCGTTCATGCGGCCTGCCTGAAGTGTGGTGCCAGTTGCTCGGCGTCGCCCTGGTAGCGGCCCACGGCATAGGTCGGGGCGCTGGCGAGCACGCGCTGCGCCGAGGCCAGAGACTGGTCGGCGCGCAGCACGGCGGCATCGAAACCCGAGCGCTGCATGAGTGCCAGTTGGTCAGGCAGCACGTCGCCGGTGGCCACCAGCTCGCCGGCAAAGCCCATGCGGCGGCGCAGCAGGAAAGCCTGGCTGAAGGCGCGGCCATCGGTGAATTTCGGGAAGTGCAGCTCGATGCGCTGGATGCCGCCCAGGTCCTGGGCCTGCGGATCGGCGTCATTGGCCAGTTGCAGCGTGGGGGCAGCGGGCACGAGCGCGTAGAGGTCGGGGGTGAGGAGTTTCATGGCGGGGTCCTCAGGCTTCGGCGCGTGCGGTGGCCTGACGGGCGGCGTTGGCTGCGGCCTTGAACGGCTCGTGGCCCACGCGGCGCAGGGTCTGGATGAAGGTCTCGCGGCTCTGGCGTTCGGCGCGGTAGGTGTCCAGCAGGGCCTCGACCACGTCGGCGACCTCGGTGGCGGCAAACGACGGGCCCACGATCTTGCCGGCGGCGGCCGCACCGCTCAGGTCGGAGCCGTCGGCGCCGCCCAGCGAGACCTGGTACCACTCCTTGCCGTCCTTGTCGACGCCGAGGATGCCGATGTGGCCGCTGTGGTGGTGGCCGCAGGAGTTGATGCAGCCGCT
>CAYVGD010000424.1:0-2087 GCA_964450095.1 uncultured Polaromonas sp. | reverse complement strand
CGAGACCGGCCGGGGGCCAGGCTTCCAGGCGCATGCCCAGGGTGAGGCCGCGGGAAGCCAGCACTTCCTTGATCTCGTTGAGCGATTTGCGACCCAGGTTGGGGGTCTTGAGCAACTCATTTTCGGTGCGCTGGATCAGGTCACCGATGTAATAGATGTTCTCGGCCTTCAGGCAGTTGGCCGAACGCACCGTGAGTTCCAGTTCGTCCACCGGACGCAGCAGGATCGGGTCGAACTGTTGCGAGCTGCGCTGCACCGGGGCATCGAAGGCGGCCAGTTCGCTGCCCTCGAGCTGGGCGAACACGGCCAGTTGCTCGACCAGGATCTTGGCGGAAGCGCGCACGGCGTCTTCTGCAGAGATGGCGCCGTTGGTCTCGATCTCGAGCACCAGCTTGTCCAGGTCGGTGCGCTGCTCGACGCGGGCGCTCTCGACGGTGTAGCTCACGCGGCGCACGGGCGAGAACGAGGCGTCCAGCACGATGCGGCCGATGGACTTGGTGCTCTCGTCCCCGAAGCGGCGCATGGTGCCGGGCACGTAGCCGCGGCCGCTTTCCACCTTGATCTGCATGTCGATCTTGCCGCCTTGCGACAGGTTCAGGATGACATGGTCGGGGTTGATGATCTCGACGTCATGCGGCGTCTGGATATCGGCGGCTGTGACCACGCCCTCGCCGTCCTTGCGCAGGCTCAGCGTGACTTCGTCGCGGTTGTGCAGCTTGAACACCACGCCCTTGAGGTTCAGCAGGATGTTGACCACATCTTCCTGGACGCCGTCGATGGAGGAGTACTCATGCAGCACCCCGGCAATGGTCACTTCGGTGGCGGCATGGCCAACCATGGAGGACAGCAGCACGCGGCGCAGCGCATTGCCCAGGGTGTGGCCGTAGCCCCGCTCGAAGGGTTCCAGCGTCACCTTGGCACGGTTGGTGCCCAGCTGCTCGACGTTGATGGTTTTGGGTTTCAGCAGATTGGTTTGCATGCAGTCTTCCTCTCAATACCCTCGGCTCGTTACACCGATAAGGCCGGGTGAAGGCACCCCGGGTGCAACAACGCTTTCCCGGGGAATGAAAAAATCAACGCGAGTACAGCTCGACGATCAGCGATTCGTTGACGTCGGAGGCGTACTCATCGCGGTCCGGAGACTTCTTGAAAGTGCCCTCGGCCTTGTCCGCATTGACCTCGACCCAGCCGGGCATGCCCACCTGGGCGGCCAGCTGCAGGGCCTCGACGATGCGGTTCTGCTTCTTGGACTTCTCGCGCACGGCGATCACGTCACCGGCCTTGACCTGGTACGAAGGAATGTTCACCGGCTGGCCGTTGACCGTGATGGCCTTGTGCGACACCAGCTGACGCGCTTCTGCGCGGGTCGAGCCGAAACCCATGCGGTACACCACGTTGTCCAGACGGCTTTCCAGCAGGGACAGCAGGTTGGCGCCGGTGTTGCCCTTGCGGCGATCGGCTTCGGCGAAATAGCGACGGAACTGACGCTCGAGCACGCCGTACATGCGTTTGACCTTTTGCTTTTCACGCAGCTGCAGGCCGTAGTCGGAGGTGCGGGTGCCCGAAGTGCGGCCATGCTGGCCGGGCTTGGAGTCGAACTTGGCCTTGTCACCAATGGCGCGGCGCGCGCTCTTGAGGAACAGGTCGGTGCCTTCGCGGCGGGAAAGTTTGGCCTTGGGGCCGAGGGTGCGTGCCACTTGATTCTTCCTTCATTCATCTGCTGCACCTTGCGGTGCAGGAGCCGTTGGGCTGAAAAGCCGTGCGGCGGTGGGCTTGGTTTGAAAACGACCAAGCCTGGCGCGCCTTGGAAGGCAGGCCAGGCCCGGTCAGGGACTTTCTCAGATGCGGCGACGCTTCTGGGGGCGGCAGCCGTTGTGCGGCACCGGCGTCACGTCCGAGATGGACACGATGCGAATGCCCAGGGCGCCCAGGGCGCGCACGGAGGACTCGCGACCCGGGCCGGGGCCCTTGATCTCGACGTCCAGGTTCTTGATGCCCTGCTCGATGGCAGCGCGGCCGGCGACTTCAGAGGCCACCTGGGCTGCAAACGGGGTCGACTTGCGCGAACCCTTGAAGCCCTGACCACC
>CAYVGD010000423.1:0-2096 GCA_964450095.1 uncultured Polaromonas sp. | reverse complement strand
CAGTGTGGGCCGACCGGCGGCTGCGCGCCATCACCACGGCGGGGGTGTGCGGTGAGCGCCGTGCTCGATGCTGCGCACCAGCTGGTGCAGGCCTACCCCGGCGGCGCTGAGTCGCTGGCCCCGCGCATGGGCAAGAACGCCACCACCCTGCGGCACGAGGTGAACCGTACCGGCGCGGCCAAGCTGGGCCTGGCCGACGCGGTGTCCATGAGCGTGCTGACGCAAGACCTGCGGGTGCTGAATGCCTTCGCGGCCGAGTGCGGCTGCCTGGTGTTGCCCATGCCCACCTTGATTGGTGGCGACAGCGGGGCGATGTTGCGCGTAGCGGTGCTGGCCAAAGAGTTCGGCGAGGTGGTGGGCAGCGTGACCGAGGCAGCGGCTGACGGCCGGGTGTCGGCCAACGAGCTGCACCGGGTGCAGGAGGAGTGGTCGCAGCTCGTGGCGGCTGGGCAGCAGCTCATGTCGCACATGCAGGCCCAGTACGAGGCCGGCCGGCCCCTGGGGGGCAAGCCATGAGACCACCTGGAGAGATCCGCCAGGCGCTGCTGGATGAGGCCTGGCACCTGATGACGCCGGACCAGGCCCCCACGGTGGCCGAGATGGCCCGCCACGCCAAGGTGGCGATGGGCGACGCCACCAACACGGTGAAGAACATGAAGCGCTACGGGGCGCTGTGCAAGGTGCGGGAGCGGCGGGTGCCGTACCGCAACCGGCCGGTGTTCGAGTACGCGCCCGCCGACATGGTGGACCAGAGCGCCGGCTTTGTTGACCTGGCGCAGGTCTTCAACGTGTGGGCGAACTGACCGAGGAGCGATCAACTTGCCAATGTGGAACCAGCTGCCGGTGGTGGAGACGCCGGCTGGGGCGAAGGCTTGCCACCCTTCGGGAGGTGGCTCATGACCGGGCGACAACCGCTGCCCCCCATCAACTTCAAGGCCCTGGCCGATGCGCTGCTGGCCATGGCCGACCAGGTGGTGCCGCAGTGGCTGCCCGGTGGTACCCGGCGCGGGCATGAGTACGTGTGCGGGTCGCTGCAGGGCGGCGAGGGGACGAGCTGCTCGGTCAACCTGAACACCGGGGCATGGGGAGACTTTGCGACGGATGAGCAGGGAGGCGATCTGCTGTCGCTCTATGCGGCTGTGCACGGCCTGGGCCAGGGCAAGGCGGCTGTGGCGGTGGCCCGCGACTACGGCCTGGAGGATGTGGCCGGGGTGCGCCGCGATGCCAACCACACGGCGCCGGCCCGACCACCAGCGCCGCCGGCGCCACCGCCGAGACCGCGCCCGGCGGATGAAGGCTGGCAAACCGTGCGGCCGGTGCCGCCTGGCGCACCGCTGGTGACCTACCGGCACCACCACCGGCAAGACCAGGACATCGAGCACGTGGCTGAGTACCGGCACGGCGCTGAGCTGCAGGGGTATGTGGTGCGCTTCCGCACCAGCGACGGTGGCAAGGACACGCTGCCGCGCACCTGGTGCGTGAGCGCGCGCGATGGCGCGGCCAAGTGGCACTGGCGGCAGTTCGATACACCTCGGCCGCTGTACTTTCCTGCGCACGAGCTGCCGGCAGGCCGCACGGTGGTGCTGGTGGAAGGCGAGAAGAAGGGCGACGCCCTGCAGCAGCTGCTGGATGCCACCACGCCTGGTGTGTACTGCGTGGCCAGCTGGCCAGGCGGGTGCAAGGCCTGGGACAAGGCCGACTGGTCGCCGCTGGCCGGCAGCCACGTGCTGCTCTGGCCGGACTGCGATGCGAAGCGCGAGAAGCTGACGCCGACCGAGCGCAAGGACAACCCGGACCCCACCGCCCAGACGGTGTCGCAGCAGGCCAAGCCGCTGCTCCCGCCTGAGAAGCAACCAGGAACTGAGGCGATGCTGCGCATCGGTCACCAGCTGGCCGATGCACACGGCTGCACGGTGCAGTGGCTGCCGATCCCGAAGCCAGGCGAGGTGGACGACGGCTGGGACTGTGGTGATGCGATCAACCGCGACGGTTGGGATGGCGAGCGCGTGCTGGCATTCTTCGCGCAGGCTCATGGGTTGCCCCCGCTGCCTGCAGACAAGGGCAAGGCCTCGGCCGACGATCACCCGGGTCCGCAG
>CAYVGD010000422.1:0-2110 GCA_964450095.1 uncultured Polaromonas sp. | reverse complement strand
ACAAGGACCTGCGCACCGGCGTGGCCACGGAGGGCCTCGAGTACTACCTGCCGCTCTTTTTCGAAGAGACCGCCACCGTCTTCGACTACCTGGGCCAGCGGCCCGAGGAAGCCACCCTGGTGCTGCACGGCGACCTGGAGCCGGCTTTCCAGCGCTTTTGGCAGGACACGCAGGACCGCTACCGCCTGGTGCGGGGCGACCCGGACCGCCCGGCCCTGCCACCCGATGCGCTGTTCCTCGATGCCGAAGGTTTCTACACCCGCGCCAACGCCCATGCGCAACTTGCGCTCAAGGCCGTGGCCGACGTGGCGGACAGCGCCTACGCCCAGAAGCTGCCGGAAATGGCCGTGGTGCGCGGCGCCGAAGACCCGCTGGAACGGCTGAAAAAACACCTGGCGCGCAGCGGCCACCGGGCGCTGATCCTGGCCGAAAGCGAAGGCCGCCGGGAAAGCCTGCTGGACTTCCTGCGCGCCAGCAGCGTGAGCCCGCCGAGCTTCGACTCGCTGGCCGAATTCCTGGCCAGCCCCGAGAAGCTGGGCATCGCCACCGCCGCGGTGGCCGAGGGTTTTGCCTGGGTCGAGCAGGGCCTGGACCTGATCACCGAGACCGAGCTTTTTGCCGCTGCGCCCGCCGTGCGCCGGCGCGGCAAGAAGCAGGAGCAGGTCAGCGACGTCGAGGCTCTCATCAAGGACCTTTCGGAGCTCAACGTGGGCGACCCGGTGGTGCATGCCGCGCACGGCATCGGAAGGTACCTGGGCCTGATCAACATGGACATCGGCCAGGGGCCCTCGGAATTCCTGCACCTGGAATACGCCGACAAGGCGGCCCTGTATGTGCCGGTGAGCCAGTTGCACCAGATCAGCCGCTACACCGGGGTGAGCGCCGAGGAAGCCCCGCTGCACCGCCTGGGCTCGGGCCAGTGGGAAAAGGCCCGGCGCAAGGCTGCAGAGCAGGTGCGCGATGCGGCTGCCGAGCTGCTGAACATCTATGCCCGGCGTGCGGCCCGCGAGGGCCATGCCTTTCGCTACTCACCCAAAGACTACGAGCAGTTTTCCAATGACTTCGGCTTCGAGGAAACCGCCGACCAGCGCGCAGCCATCCACGCAGTCATCCAGGACATGATCAGCCCACGCCCCATGGACCGACTGGTGTGCGGCGACGTGGGCTTTGGCAAGACCGAGGTCGCGCTGCGCGCGGCCTTCATCGCGATCACCGGCGGCAAGCAGGTGGCGGTGCTGGCCCCCACCACGCTCCTGGCCGAGCAGCATTACCAGACCCTGGTGGACCGCTTTGCCAAGTGGCCCGTGAAGGTGGCGGAGATGAGCCGCTTTCGTTCGGCCAAGGAGATTTCGGCCGCCATCAAGGGCATTGCAGACGGCAGCATCGACATCGTGGTCGGCACCCACAAGATCCTGAGCCAGGACGTGAAATTCCAGCGCCTGGGCCTGCTCATCATCGACGAGGAGCACCGCTTCGGCGTGCGCCACAAGGAGGCCATGAAGGCTCTGCGCGCCGAGGTCGACGTGCTCACGCTCACGGCCACGCCGATCCCTCGCACGCTGGGCATGGCCCTGGAGGGCTTGCGCGACCTGTCGGTGATCGCGACCGCACCGCAGCGCCGCCTGGCGATCAAGACCTTTGTGCGCAGCGAATCGAGCGGCACCATCCGCGAGGCCGTGCTGCGCGAGCTCAAGCGCGGTGGGCAGGTGTACTTCCTGCACAACGAAGTCGAGACCATCCAGAACCGCCGCGAGAAGCTCGAGGCCCTGCTGCCCGAGGCGCGCATCGCCGTGGCCCACGGGCAGATGCCCGAGCGCGAGCTCGAGCGCGTGATGAAGGACTTCGTGGCCCAGCGCTACAACATCCTGCTGTGCTCGACCATCATCGAGACCGGCATCGACGTACCCAACGCCAACACCATCGTCATGGCACGGGCCGACAAGTTCGGCCTGGCGCAGCTGCACCAGCTGCGCGGGCGCGTGGGCCGCAGCCACCACCAGGCCTATGCCTACCTGCTGGTGCCCGACACCGAGGGACTGACCAAGCAGGCGGCGCAGCGCCTGGACGCCATCCAGCAGATGGAGGAACTGGGATCGGGCTTCTACCTGGC
>CAYVGD010000421.1:0-2114 GCA_964450095.1 uncultured Polaromonas sp. | reverse complement strand
CCGGCCCTGCGCAAGGTGTACGACCAGATGTCCGAGCCGCGCTGGGTGCTGTCCATGGGTTCGTGCGCCAACGGCGGCGGCTACTACCACTACAGCTACTCGGTGGTACGGGGCTGCGACCGCATCGTTCCGGTGGACGTTTATGTGCCTGGCTGCCCACCCACGGCGGAGGCGCTGCTTTACGGAATCATCCAGCTGCAGCAGAAGATCCGCCGCACCAACACCATCGCGAGGGCCTGAAGCATGTCCGTCTCTGCCATGAGCCCGGCGCAATCGATTCCCGCCCCCGAGTCCGTGCGCGATGCCGTGCAGGCTGTGCTCGGCGACAAGGCCGTGCGTGTGTCCATTGCCCTCGGTGAGGTGACGGTGGTGGTGCGTGCTGCCGATGCCCTGGAGGCCGCCACGCTGCTGCGCGACGCGCCCGGTTGCCAGTTCGAGCAGCTGGTCGATCTCTGCGGTGTGGACTACAGCGATTACCGCAACGGCTCCCACGACGGTCCGCGCTACGCGGTGGTGTCGCACCTGCTGTCGGTGAGCCTCAACCAGCGCGTGCGCCTGAAGGTGTTCGCGCCCGACGACGACTTTCCGGTGCTGCCCTCCATCACCGGCATCTGGAATTCGGCCAACTGGTTCGAGCGCGAGGCCTTCGACCTCTTTGGCATCATCTTCGAAGGTCACAACGACCTGCGACGCATCCTCACCGACTACGGCTTCATCGGTCATCCCTTCCGCAAGGACTTCCCGACCACGGGCCATGTGGAGATGCGCTACGACCCCGAACAGCGCCGCGTCATCTACCAACCGGTGACCATCGAGCAGCGCGAGATCACGCCGCGCATCATCCGCGAAGACGGCTACGGCGGCGTTCACTGAGCCCGGCGTTGAAAGGCTGACCCACATGGCTGAAATCAAGAACTACACGCTGAACTTCGGTCCCCAGCATCCTGCCGCTCACGGCGTGCTGCGGCTGGTGCTCGAACTCGATGGCGAGGTGATCCAGCGCGCCGACCCGCACATCGGCCTGCTGCACCGCGCCACCGAAAAACTCGCCGAAAGCCGCACCTACATCCAGTCGCTTCCGTACATGGACCGCCTGGACTACGTGTCCATGATGTGCAACGAGCACGCCTACTGCCTGGCCATCGAGAAGATGATGGACATCGAGGTGCCCGTTCGCGCGCAGTACATCCGGGTGATGTATTCGGAAATCACGCGCCTGCTGAACCACCTGCTCTGGCTGGGTTGCCACGGCTTCGACTGCGGTGCGATGAACATCCTCATCTACTGCTTCCGCGAGCGCGAGGCACTGTTCGACATGTACGAGGCGGTGTCCGGCGCGCGCATGCACGCGGCCTATTTCCGCCCGGGCGGCGTCTACCGCGACCTGCCCGACAGCATGCCCCAGTACCGGGCCAGCAAGGTGCGCAACGCCAAGGCGATCGCCGCACTCAACGAAAACCGCCAGGGCTCCCTGCTGGACTTCATCGACGACTTCGTGCAGAAGTTCCCCCGCCTGGTCGACGAGTACGAGACCCTGCTGACGGACAACCGCATCTGGAAGCAGCGCACCGTGGGTGTGGGCGTGGTCACCCCAGAGCGTGCCCTGAACCTGGGTTTCACTGGCGCCATGCTGCGCGGCTCGGGCATCGCCTGGGACCTGCGCAAGCAGCAACCCTACGACGTCTACAGCCAGCTGGACTTCGACATCCCGGTCGGCAAGACCGGCGACTGCTATGACCGTTACCTGGTGCGCATCGAGGAAATGCGCCAGTCCAACCGCATCATCCGCCAATGCGTGGACTGGCTGCGCGCCAACCCGGGACCGGTCATCACCGACAACCACAAGGTGGCAGCGCCCAAGCGCGAGGCCATGAAGGCCAACATGGAAGAGCTGATCCACCACTTCAAGCTCTTCACCGAGGGCTTTCACGTCCCCGAGGGCGAAGCCTATGCCGCGGTGGAGCACCCCAAGGGCGAGTTCGGCATCTACATCGTCAGTGACGGCGCCAACAAGCCCTACCGCCTGAAGATCCGCCCGCCGGGGTTCTCGCATCTGGCTGCCATGGACGAGATGTCGCGCGGTCACATGATCGCTGACGCCGTTGCCGTGATCG
>CAYVGD010000420.1:0-2128 GCA_964450095.1 uncultured Polaromonas sp. | reverse complement strand
CCGCCCAGGATGATCATGATGAGCACCGCGCCCGAGAGGTGCCAGCTCATCATCTCGGGATTCACGAAGCCGTCCTTGATGGCAAAGATGAAGCCGGCCAGGCCCGCGATCCCGCCCGAGATCACGAAGGCCGCCAGCTTGTACGGGTAGGTCGAAAAGCCCGTTGCGCGCATGCGCTGCTCATTCACCCGGATGCCCGCCAGCGCCCGGCCGAAACGCGAGTCCAGCAGCATGGAGAGGAAGGCGAACACCCCCACCAGCGCCGCGAGCGTGGCCATGTAGAGCACACGCGGGTTGTCCAGGTTGAGCCAGTCCCCCAGCGTGGGCTTGAGCATGAGGTAAATGCCGTCGGTGCCCCCGCCCAGCGGCGTGTCGTGCACCACGTAGTAGGCCATCTGAGCGAAGGCCAGCGTCACCATGATGAAGTACACGCCCTTGGTGCGCAGGGACAGCGCCCCCACCACCAGCGCATAGCCGGCCGCGCACAGCACCGCACCCGGCAGCAGCCAGGCCAGCGAGGCGGCATCGGTTTGCGGCGACAGCAGCACCGCCGCATAGGCGCCGATGCCAAAGAACGCCGCATGGCCGAAGCACACGAGCCCGGTGGTACCCACCAGCAGTTCCAGGCTGAGCGCGAAGATGGCGTAGATCATGATCTTGCTGACCAGATCGATCCCGTAGTTGCCCGACACCTGCGGGAACAGCGCCAGCCCGACGAAGAGCACCAGCGCGAAAAGGTTCTTGGAATGGAACATGGGTTGGGTCCTTGTCAGCCGGCCTTGAACAGGCCATCGGGCTTCCACAGCAGGATGAGCGCCATCAGCACATACACCAGCACGCCGGCCGCCTGGGGCAGCAGCACCTTGCCGAAGGTGTCGACCACGCCGATGAGCAGCGCTGCCAGCAGCGCGCCGCGGATGGAGCCGATGCCGCCGATCACCACCACCACGAAGCAGATGATGAGCACGCTGTTGCCCATGCCCGGGTACACCGAGGACACGGGTGCGGCCACCATGCCCGCCAGCACGGCAATGGCCACGCCGGCGGCGAACACCACGCGGTAGAGGAACTTGATGTCGATGCCCAGCGACTGCACCATCTCGCGATTGGTCGAGCCGGCGCGGATCATCATGCCCAGCCGGGTGCGCGTGAACACGAAGTACATGCCCAGCGCCAGGGCCAGGCACACGCCCGAGATGAACAGCCGGTAGACCGGGTAGGTCATCACGTCGCCGAGTTCAAGCTTGCCCGCCAGGATGGCCGGCACCTCCACGCCATAGACGTCATCGCCCACCAGCAGCGAGCGCAGTTCCTCGAACACCAGGATCAGGCCGTAGGTCATGAGCACCTGCTGCAGGTGCTCGCGCTCGTAGAGGAAGCTGTAGAAGGCCCACTCCAGCACGTAGCCCAGCAGCACGGACAGCACCACCCCCACGGCCATCACCGAGAAGAAGCCGCCGCCGAAGGTCGACGCCACGGCCGGTGCCAGGGCGTAGGCCATGTAGGCGCCGATCATGTAGAAGCTGCCATGGGCGAGGTTGATCACGCCCATGATGCCGAAGATCAGCGTGAGGCCCGAAGCCACCAGAAACAGCAGCAGCCCGTACTGAAGCGAGTTCAGGCACTGGATGAGGAAGATGGACAAGTCCATGAAGGCATTCCTTGGTTTGCGGCTCCGCGGCGCACCGCGGGGCTGTCAGGGGACGGGAGGGCCGGGCTCAGCTGCGACAGCCACGGGCCGGGTCGGCCAGGGACTTGCTGGCCACGCCCACCAGTTTGTTCTCCTTGCCCGAGACCTGGCGCAGGTAGATGTCCTGCACCGGGTTGTGCGCTGCCGAGATGGTGAACGGACCGCGCGGGCTGTCAATGCGGGCTTTACGCAGGGCCTGCGCGAATTCGGCCTTCTTGCTCACGTCGCCCTTGACCGCGTTCAGGCCCACGGCCAGCATCTGCGCGGCGTCGTAGCCCTGCACCGCGTACACGTCCGGCTGCAGCTTGTAGGCTTTCACATAGGCCAGGCGGAAGGACTTGTCGCGGGGCGTGTCCAGGCTGTCTGCGTAGTGCAGCGTGGTGAGCACGCCCTCGGCGTCGGCGCCCTGCGCCTCCAGCGTGCCGTCGGTGAGGAAGC
>CAYVGD010000419.1:0-2129 GCA_964450095.1 uncultured Polaromonas sp. | reverse complement strand
GCCTTCAGCTGCCGCGAAGGGCTGTGTGGTGCCTGCGAAACCAAGGTCATCGCGGGCGACGTGGACCACCGCGACAGCATCCTGACGCAGGCGGAACAGCAGGCCAACAAGTCGATGATGATTTGCGTCTCACGGTGCCGGTCGGACCTGCTGGTCCTGGACGCCTGAAATCGTTTTCACCCAACACCCAAGACCCGCGGCCGCACCGGCGGCGCTGAATGCTCCAGGGGGCATTTCGCGCGCGGCCCCATGCCAGAGCGCAGTGCGACCCAACGCGGATCGGGCCCCAGCGCTCGGTTGCAGGCCGGCCGCGACGTGCCGAGGCCCTTGCCAAGCGGCTGCCGGAAGGCAGTGGCCCTTCATGGCCCGCCCGCCAGCAGCGCCGCATTGCCGCCTGCGGCCGTGGTGTTGATGGTGAGCGTCTGCTCCGCGCAAAAGCGCAGCAGGTAGTGCGGCCCGCCCGCCTTGGGGCCGGTGCCTGAGAGGCCTTCGCCGCCAAAAGGCTGCACGCCGACCACGGCGCCGATCATGTTGCGGTTGACATACACGTTGCCCACATGCGCCTGTGCGGCAAGCGCCCGTGCGCGCGAGTCGATGCGGGTCTGCAGGCCCAGGGTGAGGCCCCAGCCCAGGGCGTTGACGGCATCGATCACCTCGGCCGCCGTCTTCAGCTGACAGCCCGGGCCCCAGCGCAGCACCTGCAGCACCGGGCCGAAGATCTCGTCCTTCACTTCCTGCAGGCTCTGCACCTCGAAGGCGGCGGGGGTCTGGGTGTGCGGCAACAGACCCACTTGAGGGCGCAGCGCAAAAAGCGGCCGGGCACTGGCCTGCAAGCGCCGCACCTGGGCGCTGACCTGTGCGAAGGCATCGCCATCGATGAGCGGGCCCACGTCGGTGGCCAGGTCTGCGGTGTCGCCCACCTGAAGTTGCTGCACAGCGCCGGCGACTTTGTCCATCACGCCATCGGCGATGCCCTCGTGCACGCAGAGCAGGCGCAGCGCCGAGCAGCGCTGGCCGGCCGAGCGGAAGGCGCTTTGAACCACGGCGTCCACCACCTGCTCGGGCAGGGCGCTGGAGTCGACCAGCATGGCGTTGATGCCGCCGGTCTCGGCGATCAGGGGCACGATGGGGCCGTCCTGCGCGGCGAGCGCACGGTGGATCAGGCGCGCCACCTGCGTGGAGCCGGTGAAGACCACGCCCGCCACCCGGGGCGCCACCACCAGCGCGGCGCCCACCGTCTCGCCCGGGCCGTGCAGCAGCTGCAGCGCATCCTGTGGGATGCCCGCCGCGTGCAGCAGCTTCACGGCCTCCAGCGCCACGGCGGGCGTTTGCTCGGCGGGCTTGGCCACCGCGGCATTGCCGGTGCTGAGTGCCGCCGACACCTGCCCCAGGAAGATCGCCAGCGGGAAATTCCAGGGGCTGATGCACACCCAGGCGCCGCGCGCGCTCAGGCGCAGTTCGTTGTGCTCGCCCGTGGGGCCCGGCAGCACCTGGGGCTGCATCAGCCGCTCGGCCTGCAGCGCGTAGTAGCGCAGGAAGTCGACCGCCTCACGCACCTCGGCCACGGCGTCGCCCCAGGTCTTGAAGGCCTCTTTGACCAGCAACGCTGAAAAGCGCGGCAGCTCGGTCTCCAGCGCATCGGCCGCGCGGCGCAGGACATGGGCGCGCGCGTCCACAGGCACCTGCCGCCAAGCCAGCGATGCCGTGTGCGCGCGGGCTACCGCACCGGCGGCCTGGGCCGGATCGGCCAGGGGCACGGCCGGCACCGGCGTGGACGCGTGGGCGGCCAGCAGCGGCGCGCGCATGGCCTGGACCGCGAGGTCCAGGCCTGCGCTGTTGCGGCGGTCCGGGTAGAGCTCAGGGGGCAGCGGCAGGGCGCGGCGCACGGCCAGGTGCAGGGGGGACTGCAGCAGTTCGTCCAGGCCCACCGAGTCGTCGGCCAGCTGGTGCACGAACGAGGAGTTGGCGCCGTTTTCCAGCAGGCGCCGCACCAGGTAGGCCAGCAGGTCGCGGTGCGCGCCCACGGGCGCATACACGCGGCAGGCCACCGCCGGATGCCTGAGCACCTCGCGCAGCACGCCCTCGCCCATGCCGTGCAGGCGCTGCAGCTCGAATCCCGGGGCATCGTT
>CAYVGD010000418.1:0-2131 GCA_964450095.1 uncultured Polaromonas sp. | reverse complement strand
TGAGGCGTCGAGCCGGCAGGCGATCCGGTAGCCCACGGCGGCGCCCAGTCCCAGGGTGGCCAGGACGCCGAGCAGCGTCAGCCCGAGGGCGAGCAGCTGGCTGTCGAGCGGGGTCCAGCCGGGGCTGTGGGCGAGCAGGTGCCGGGTGATCAGCAGGGTGAGCGCGAACAGGAGGCCTGCGGTGGCCACCAGCGGCCAGTGACGGCGAATGGCGGCCCACATCCCGCCGGCGCCGGTGGCCAGCCGCAGGAGGCTCGCCCAGGCGGTGACCAGCAGCAGTGCCAGGACCAGCGGTGCCAGGCGTGCGCCCAGACCGATGGCCTGGGCCTCCTGCGGTGGCAGTTGGCCCAGCCAGAACACGAGCCCCCCGGCCAGCAGGCAGGGCATGGCCATCACGAGCAGAAACGAGATGGCCACCACTGTTATGGCGAACCGGGAAGGCTCTTGCGGATGGGGCAGCGTGGCGGTCATGGGAGCTCCTTTGTTCAGGGTCGTCCTTGCTCATGGGTAATGACAGGCTGTGGCAGGTAGGGTTGGCCTTGGGGGTTCAGGATGATGTCCATGGCAGGTTCCTCGGAGGTGGATGGGGTGTACTGCCATCCTCCCTCCGTTTTTGAAAAACCCAAGACCGCCCCGGGCCGCGCGACGGTCGAGCTCGACCGCTTGTGACGTCCTGGCAGGGGAAAATGCCCTGGAGGCCGCGAAGCATCTACGCATAATCGGACCCCCCCATCTGCATCGGAATCTCCGTGAAAAACATCGCCCTCATTTGCTCCCTGGTGGCTGCGCTGTGCGGCCCATTCGTAGCGCAGGCCGCGCCCGGGTCCTTCGAGAAGGCCAAGATCGAGTTGCGCCGGACGGTCTACCACGACCGCAACGACGACGGCGACCTGTACTGCGGCTGCACCTGGCAATGGATGGGTCGTTCCGGTGGCCGGGTGGATCTGGCCTCGTGCGGCTACGAGGTGCGGGCCGACCGCAACCGCGCGCAGCGCATCGAGTGGGAACATGTTGTGCCGGCCTGGGTGCTGGGCCACCAGCGGCAGTGCTGGCAGAACGGCGGACGGGAAAACTGCAAGAGTAGCGACCCCGTGTTTCGGGTGATGGAAGCCGACATGCACAACCTGTCGCCGGCCATCGGCGAGGTCAACGGCGACCGCAGCAACTTCCGTTTCGGCGTGCTGCCGTCGACCGCGAAGCAGTACGGCACCTGCTCGACAAGGACCGACTTCAAACAGCGCGTGACCGAGCCGCGCGATGAGGTGAAGGGCCAGGTCGCCCGCATCTACTTCTACATGCACGACCGCTACGGGCTGTCGATGTCCCGGCAACAGCAGCAGCTGCTCATGGCCTGGGACCGGATGTACCCGGTGAGCGACTGGGAGCGCGAGCGTGATCGGCGCATTGCCCGCGCGATGGGACATGCCAACCCGTTCGTGACCGGGGAGCGCAGCTGGAGCCTGGGCTACAGGCCCCTCAGGGATGGCCTGAGGGGCCTGGAGGAGACTGGTGGTAGGGTAGGGGTGGGTAGGGGTCAAATCGCGCAGCAGGCGGCTCCTGCGGCCTCTGAGGGCGATGCCGGCGGGCCGGTGATCGGGAATCGCAACAGCCGGGTCTACCACCTGCCGGTGGGCTGTCCCAGCTATGGGCAGGTCAGCGCGAAAAACCGTGTGGAGTTTGCCGCGGCAGCCGACGCTGAGGCCGCGGGTTACCGGCGGGCCGGCAACTGCCAGTAGGCGATTCCCTCTCGTCCCCGGTCTGGGTGGCCGCTGATCTGCGCAGAATCGGCCACCTCTCTGGTCCCCGCTGCGCGACACGGGACGGTCATCAGGCTCGAGCCAGGGCGTCGTCGTGACGCTGCTGCTCGAAGGTCACTCGGTTCATCAGGCAGTACGCGACCGGGTCATGGTCGTGATACGCCCACAGGCAGAGCGCGGTGGCGTCGACGTACCCAAGATCGCAGCCGAGCACGTAGTGCCACGAGCCGCGCGCGAGCGTCGGCAGGTCGCGGCACAGCAGCGCGAAGTCCGGCGCGCGGAAGTTCTGCATGAAGCAGCTGAGCAGCACGTCGCGCGGGTCCCGGATCGCGAGCACGATCCGCGCGGCCGGGAACAGCCGGCGGATCACGGGC
>CAYVGD010000417.1:0-2131 GCA_964450095.1 uncultured Polaromonas sp. | reverse complement strand
CGTCCCCTGCACGACCGCGTGATCGTCAAGCGCATCGAGAACGAAACCAAGACCGCCTCGGGCATCGTCATCCCCGACAGCGCCGCAGAAAAGCCTGACCAGGGTGAGGTGCTGGCCGTCGGCCCCGGCAAGAAGAACGACAAAGGCGAGGCTTCTGCCCTGGGCGTGAAGGTCGGCGACCGCGTGCTGTTCGGCAAGTACAGCGGCCAGACCGTCAAGGTCGATGGCGAAGAACTGCTGGTGATGAAAGAGGAAGACCTCTTCGCCGTGGTGGAAGCCAAGTGATGAGTCCCAGCGGGCCCGGGAGTGCTGATGCCCCCGGCCTGCTGGTCACTGAACGATATTTTTTGAACTGAATACGGAGAATCCAAATGGCAGCTAAAGACGTGGTTTTCGGCGGTGACGCACGTGCCCGCATGGTCGAGGGCGTGAATGTCCTGGCCAACGCAGTGAAAGTGACCCTGGGCCCCAAGGGCCGCAACGTGGTGCTCGAGCGCTCCTTCGGCGCCCCCACCGTGACCAAGGACGGCGTGTCCGTGGCCAAGGAGATCGAGCTCAAGGACAAGCTCATGAACATGGGCGCCCAGATGGTCAAGGAAGTCGCTTCCAAGACCTCCGACAACGCCGGTGACGGCACCACCACCGCCACCGTGCTGGCCCAGGCCATCGTGCGCGAAGGCATGAAGTACGTGGCCGCCGGCATGAACCCCATGGACCTCAAGCGCGGCATCGACAAGGCCGTGCTGGCCCTGACCGAGCAGCTCAAGAAGGCCTCCAAGCCCACCACCACCTCCAAGGAAATCGCCCAAGTCGGCTCCATTTCGGCCAACTCGGACGCATCCATTGGCGAGATCATCGCCAAGGCCATGGACAAGGTCGGCAAGGAAGGCGTGATCACCGTGGAAGACGGCAAGTCCCTGGACAACGAGCTCGACATCGTTGAGGGCATGCAGTTCGACCGCGGCTACCTGTCGCCCTACTTCATCAACAACCCCGAGAAGCAGGCTGCCCTCCTGGACAACCCCTTCGTGCTGCTGTTCGACAAGAAGATCAGCAACATCCGTGACCTGCTGCCCACGCTGGAGCAAGTGGCCAAGGCCAGCCGTCCGCTGCTGATCATTGCCGAAGACGTCGAAGGCGAAGCCCTGGCCACCCTGGTGGTCAACACCCTGCGCGGCATCCTGAAAGTGGTGGCTGTGAAGGCCCCTGGCTTCGGCGACCGCCGCAAGGCCATGCTGGAAGACATCGCCATCCTGACCGGTGGCAAGGTGATCGCCGAAGAAGTGGGCCTGACCCTCGACAAGGTGACCCTGGCCGACCTGGGCCAGGCCAAGCGCATCGAAGTGGGCAAGGAAAACACCACCATCATCGACGGCGCCGGCGCTGCTGCTGACATTGAAGCCCGCGTCAAGCAGATCCGCGTGCAGATCGAGGAAGCCACCAGCGACTACGACCGCGAGAAGCTGCAAGAGCGCGTGGCCAAGCTGGCCGGCGGTGTGGCCGTCATCAAGGTCGGTGCTGCCACCGAAGTCGAGATGAAGGAAAAGAAAGCCCGCGTCGAAGACGCCCTGCACGCCACCCGCGCTGCAGTGGAAGAAGGCATCGTGGCTGGCGGTGGCGTGGCGCTGCTGCGCGCCAAGCAGGCCGCAGGCGAGATCAAGGGTGACAACGCTGACCAGGACGCCGGCATCAAGCTGGTGCTCAAGGCCATCGAGGCGCCCCTGCGTGAAATCGTGGCCAACGCCGGTGGCGAGCCCAGCGTGGTGGTCAACGCCGTGCTGGCCAGCAAGGGCAACCACGGCTTCAACGCCGCCAACGACACCTATGGCGACATGATCGAGATGGGCATCCTGGACCCCACCAAGGTGACCCGCACCGCGCTGCAGAACGCCGCGTCCGTCGCATCCCTGATGCTGACGACCGAGGCCATGGTGGCCGAGGCCCCGAAGGAAGACGCTCCTGCTGGCGGTATGCCCGGCGGCATGGGCGGCATGGGTGACATGGGCGGCATGGGCATGTAATTGCCAACCGTCCGGACACCTGTCCGACGCAGAAAAGGGCCGCGCAAGCGGCCCTTTTTTCATGGTGGCGCGCGGGTTTTCTGTAGGAGCCCGGCCCCCGGGCGATTCGT
>CAYVGD010000416.1:0-2153 GCA_964450095.1 uncultured Polaromonas sp. | reverse complement strand
AGGGCGCCACCTCGGTGCTGCAGGAGGTCAAGACCCTGCTGGTGCAGGCCGGCGGCGCCACGCTCACCGATGCGGACCGTGCCTCGATCGCCGCGGCGCTCCAGGGCAGGCATGACGAACTGCTGGGCCTGGCCAACACCGATGACGGCAACGGCCAGCACCTGTTTGCCGGCTTTCGCAGCGCCACGCCCCCCTTCGCGGCCGACGCCTCCGGTGCAGTGGCCTACCACGGCGACCAGGGCCAGCGCATGGTGCAGGTGGACGTCTCCCGCCAGATGCCGGTGGCAGACACCGGCCACAGCTTGTTCCTGAGCGTGCAGTCCACTGCACGCCCGGTGAGCGCCGCCCACCCAGCCAACCAGGGCAGCGCCGTGCTCGGCCCGCTGGTGGCCGCACCGGGCGGGCCGGGGCAGCTGTCGCAGGACTGGCAGATCGAGATCCAGCCTGGCGGTGCAACCTACGTGCTGTCCACCACCACGCCGCCGCTGGCCAGCCAGCCGCCGGCGGCTTTCGTGCCCGGCCAGCCGATCGCGGTCGGCGGGCTGCAGCTCACGCTGTCGGGCCAGCCCGCGGCGGGCGACCGCTTCACCGTGGCCCAGGCCCGCAACGCCGGCAGCGACGTGTTCGCCGCCATCTCCGACGTGGTGCGCGCGCTGCGCAGCCCCGTGGACGGCCAGGCCCCGGCGGCACGCGCAGGCGTGCTCAATGCGCTTGCCACGGGACTGCAGAAGATCGACAACGCCCACGACAACGTGCTGACCGTGCGCTCGTCCGTGGGCGCGCGCCTGCAGGAGCTGGACGCGCTGGACGCCACCGCCTCCAGCCGCACCCTGCTGGACAAAAGCTACCTGTCAGACCTGCAGGACCTGGACTACGGCAGCGCCATCAGCGAACTGGTGCAGCGCCAGTCGGCGCTGCAGTCCAGCCAGCAGAGCTTTGTGAAGATCCAGCAGCTGTCGCTGTTCCAGCTGCTGTAGAACGCCAGCGCTGCGCAAGCACGGCGGCTGTGCAGGGGTGGGTGCGCGCCATGCCCTGGTGGGCAGCCTGGGTCAGGGTGCGCCTGTTTCAGCGCGTTTCGCACCCGTCGAGGGCGGGGCGTCTTGGTCTCCAGGCCTGACAGCGCTGGCTTGGGCGGGTGCCAGTTGACAATTATTTGATTTTTAAATCAATAAAAGCCTTAAGATGGCTGAAATTGACATAAAAATCAAATGCAAACCCTCCAGGAACTGGGTGCAGCCGTGGCTGCGCGCCGCAAGCAGCTGGGCCTGAAGCAAGGCGACGTCGCGGCTCAGGCGGGCGTGACGCCCGAATCGCTCTCCCGCTTTGAGCGGGGCAGGGCCGCCGAATTCGGCTCGCGCAAGCTGCTGGCGGTGCTGGCCGTGCTGGGCGCAGAGCTGGACATCTTGCCCCAAGGCCGGGCCGGCGATCTGGACCAGCTGCGCCGCGAGCGGGCCCAGCCCCCCAGCTTCCCCGGCCCCCCTGGCTCCCCTGGCTCAGCCCCTGAAGACCTTCGCTGATGGAACTGTCCGTTCACCTGCTGGGCCGTGAAGTGGCCACGCTGGCACCGTCTGGCGACTTCAAAAGCGTGCTCACCTACCACCCCCGCGTGGCGGCTGGCGACTTTGTGTCGCTCACCATGCCGGTGCGGCCCGAAAGCTACGTCTGGGACGACCAGCTGCCCCCCGTTCTGCAAATGAACCTGCCCGAAGGCTACTTGCTCCAGGTGCTGCAGGAACGGTTTGGCCCGCACATCGGCGCGAGCCCGCTGGCCTTGCTGTCCGTCATCGGCCGCCACATGGTGGGTCGGCTGCAGGTGGCCGCGCCCGGCGCGTCGCTCAACACGCCCGCGCAGCCGTTTGAAGTGGCCGCGCTGCTCAAGGGCGACAACTCCGAGGCCGCCTTTGCCGCCCTGGTGCGCGAGCACGCCACCAGCGGCGTCTCGGGTGTGGTTCCCAAGTTCCTCGATGCGCAAGCCGACACACCCACCCAACAGGCGCAGCCCGCTCGCACCCTCACGCCACACCCCAAAGCCAGTCTCGTCACGCGCCGTCACATCATCAAAGGCTCCAGCGCCCAACTCCCCTTCGTGGCCCTGAACGAGCACCTGTGCATGCAGGTGGCCAGCGGGGTGATGCCAGCGGCGCGCACGCAGA
>CAYVGD010000415.1:0-2157 GCA_964450095.1 uncultured Polaromonas sp. | reverse complement strand
CAGAAGAACATCCACGCCCACTACGACCTGGGCAATGCTTTCTACGAGCTGTGGCTGGACGCCAGCATGAACTATTCCTCGGCGCTGTTCGAGTCGCCCGGCATGTCGCTGCGGGAGGCCCAGCATGCCAAGGTCAGGCGCGCGCTGCAGCAGGCCCGGGTGAGCCCGGGCGACCGCGTGCTCGAGATCGGCTGCGGCTGGGGCGCGCTGGCGGAGATGGCCACGGTGGAATTTGGCGCCAGCGTGGTGGGCGTGACCTTGTCCACCGAGCAACTGGCCTGGGCAAAGGCACGCATGGCGCGCCTGGGCACCTCTGACCGGGCCGACCTGCGGCTGCAGGACTACCGCGATGTCGGCCGCACCCAGGCTGCCGATCGCCAGTTCGACGCCATCTGCTCCATCGAGATGTTCGAGGCCGTGGGCCGCGAATACTGGCCCACCTACTTTCAGACCGTGGCGCGCCTGCTCAAGCCGGGCGGGCAGGCCTGCGTGCAGAGCATCGTCATCGCCGACGAGCTGTTCGACCGCTACATCCAGTCCACCGACTTCATCCAGCAGTACATCTTCCCTGGCGGCTGCCTGCCCAGCCCCCGCATCTTCCGGGAGCAGGCCCGGGCGGCAGGCCTGGAGGTGGTCGACGAGTTCTGCTTCGGCCTGGACTACGCACGCACCTTGCAGCTCTGGCGCGATGAATTCATGGCCCGCGAGCCCCAGGTGATGCAACTGGGCTTCGATCGCCGCTTCATGCGCATCTGGGAGTTCTACCTCGCCTACTGCGAGGCGGCCTTCGCGGAGAAAAGCACCGACGTCGTGCAGTACACCCTGCGCAAGCCCTGACCATGAAGCCCCTGCGCCGCCGCCTTTTCCTGCTGGCCGCCCCCGCCCTGGGCTGGGCCGCCGCCGGCCCGGCCCGCGCCTACGGCAGCAACGCGGCCGGATCATCGGCTGCTGCGACGGCGGTTCCAGCCATGCCCGCGGCTTTGGCGCCGGCCGAACTGGCCCAGGCACTGCCCGGTGCGTCGCTGGCCGGGCAAAAGCGTTTTCGCGTGTGGGGCTTCGACGTCTACGACGCGCGCCTGTGGACCGCGCCCGGCTTTTCTGCGGCGGCCTTTGAAACCCAGCCCCTGGCGCTGGAGCTGCGCTACCTGCGCGACTTCGAAGGTTCTGCGATCGCTGAGCGTTCGCTCAAGGAAATGCGTCGCGTGGGCAGCGTCTCGCCCGAGCAGGAGGCCCGGTGGCTGGCCGATATGCAGCGCGTGTTCCCCAACGTGAAGAAAGGCGACCGCCTGCTGGGCGTGCACCGGCCGGGGCAGGGTGCGGTCTTCTGGTTCAACGGACAGCCGCGCGGCGACGTGCGCGACGCCGACTTCTCGCGCCTTTTCTTCGGCATCTGGCTGTCGCCGCGCACGTCCGAGCCGGCGCTGCGCCAGGCGCTCCTGGGGAGCGCCTCTTGATGCCAGGCAGCGCCGCCTTCGGCTGGCGCAATGCGCTGGCCTACGGCCTGCTGGGCCTGCCGCTGGCTTTCGCGGCCCTGCCGCTGTATGTGCTTCTGCCCAACCACTACGCCAGGGAATTCGGCGTGCCGCTGGCGGCGCTGGGCGGGGTGCTCCTGGTTGCGCGCCTGGCCGATGCCTTCATTGACCCTCTGCTGGGCCGCTGGGGCGACCGCCTGCTCTCCCGTTCGCCGCAGGCCGTGCTGCGCGTGGCGCTGCTGGCTTGCGTGCTGCTGGCGGCCGGGCTGGTGCTGCTGTTTTTCCCGCAGGTTGGGCTCGCGGGTGGACCCGACGGCGCCTGGATGCTGCTGGCCTGGGCTGCGGCCATGCTGCTGCTCACCTATTTGGGCTACAGCACCTTGAGCATCACCCACCAGGCCTGGGGGGCCCTGCTGGTGGGCAGCGAGGCCGAGCGCAGCCGCATCACGGGCGCGCGCGAGGCGCTGGGCCTGGTCGGCGTGCTCACGGCCTCGGTGCTGCCCACGGTGCTGGGGCTGCCTGTTTCCATGACGGTGTTCGTGCTGCTGCTGGCCCTGGGTTGGCTGGCCTGGTCGCGCAGCGTGGCGCCCTCTGCGCCAAGTGCTGCGGCCGGCGCGGCCGCAGAGGCACCCTCGCTCTGGCTGCCGCTGCGCGATGGCGGTTTCCTGCGGCTGCTGGGCGTGTT